>JAAYUB010000048.1 GCA_012517875.1 Acidobacteriota bacterium
TGGGCGGGGTGTCCCCGGACCATAGCTCCGGCAGGGCATCGGCGGCGGGTCGCCAGTAGGTGGTGTCGGCGCGGCGGCACGGCGTGTCGGGCCGCAGCCGGCCCGCCGCCGCCTGCTCGGCCAGTTCGGCCTCGCCGAACGGACCGGCGGGGGCTGTGCCGTCATGGATGAAATAGCGTGCCACGCCTGCTCCACGGAAGCTTTGCGTGATTATAGGTGGGTGCCCGCGCGGATGCAATCGCTCAGTGGACGATCCGGCCGTCGACGAGGGGGACGATCCGGTCGGCCTGGCGGGCGAGCTGCTCGTCGTGGCTCACCAGGATGAAGGCGGTGCCCAGGTTCCGGGAGATCTCGCGCATCAGCGCGAACACCGCGCGGCTGTTGGCGCTGTCGAGGTTGCCGGTGGGTTCGTCGGCCAGGACCAGCGCGGGCTCGTTGATGAAGGCCCGCACCACCGCCACCCGCTGCTGCTGTCCGCCGGAGATCTGGCCCGGCCGGTAGTGCAGGCGGTTGCCCAGGCCCACGCGGTGGAGCAGCTCCACCGCCCGCGCCCGCCGCTCGCGCTCGGCCTGCCGGCCCATGATCCGGCGGGGAATCAGAACATTTTCCAGCACCGAGAACTGGGGGAGCAGGTAGTGGAACTGGAAAATGAAGCCGAGGTACTGAAGCCGCAGCCGGGCGCGCGCGTCCTCGTCGAGCCGGGCGGTATCCTCGCCGTTGAGCAGGATCCGACCCGATGTGGGTGCATCGAGGAGGCCCATCAGGTTCAGCAGGGTGGTCTTGCCGGATCCGGAGGCGCCGGTGATGGACACGAACTCGCCTTTCGCCACCGCCAGGTCGATGTCGAAGAGCACCGGCGTGGGCACGCCGTCGCCGTACACTTTGTTCACTCCGCGGAGCTCCACGACGGGGCACACGTCCATCACGCCCCCCGGATCACGTCGATGGGATTGACCCGCGCCGCCCGCCAGGCCGGGTAGAGTGAGGCGAGAAAACCGATGCCCACGGCGATGGCGATGCTCCCCAGGATCAGGGCGGGGCCGAGGTCAATCGGGAAGGTTTCCACCAGCCGACCGGTGGCGCTGGCGGTGGTGCGGAAGCCGGCCAGCCACAGGCACAAGGCGGACCCCTGGACAGCCCCGGCGGCGCCGCCGAAGAGCGACAGCAGCACGCCCTCCACGGTGAACACGGCGGTGATCTGGCGGCGGTTGGCGCCCATGGCCTTGAGGATGCCGATCTCCCGGAGCTGGCTCATCACCGACATGATGAGCATGCTGGCGATGCCGAAGCCGGCGCCCAGGATGGTGAAGCCCACGATGAGGTTCGATGACTGGCTCTGGGCGCGCAGTCCGGACAGGAGCGACTGGTTGTCCTCCATCCAGGAGCGCGTCTCGTAGGGGACCTGCAGTGCCAGGCGCCGCGCCATGGCGTCGGCGCCGAAGATGTCGCCGAGCTTCAAGCCGATGCTGGTGACGGCGGTGCCCACGCCGAAGAGGGTCTGGCCGTCGCGCAGCGTCAGGTAGAGGGTGCCGCCGTCGACGGCGGCGAAGCCGCTGTCGAAGATGCCGGCGACGGTGTAGGTGCCGGCGTTCCCCTCGATGCTCACCAGGCGGACCTTGTCCCCGAGGCGGAGCGAGAACTCGTCAGCCAGCTTATAGCCGAGGGCGACCTCGCCGGCGTTGAGCCCGAAGAACCGGCCCGTCACCAGTTTCGACTGGATATCCACCACCTCGTTGTGGCGCTCCGGGATCACGCCCACCACCGCCACTCCCTGCCGGCGGGCACCGCGCGACATGAACCCTTGCCCCTCCACCACCGGCGACACCGCCGCCACGTCCGGGTCGAAGCGCTGCAGCCGGGCCAGCCAGAAGGGCCAGTCCTCGATCTTGCGCTTCTGCCGCTCCAGCCGGATCCGCTCGCCGGCGTAAAGCGGCCCGTCCGGCGCCGCCGTGTCGGCCACCGACAGCGGCACCCGCTCGGGCTGGCGCATGACGACGTGGGGGATGGCGCCGGTGACGCTGGCGATGAGCCGCCGCTGCAGCCCGCCGATGAGGGCGCCGAGGAAGATGATCAGGGTGACGGAGACCGCCACGACCCCCATCATGAGCAGGGTCTTGCCCAGGTTGTAGCGCAGGTTCCGCAGCGCCACGGACCAGGCGAAACGGTCGAACATGGATCGGTCTCCTCGTTGTCCGGGCGGCGGACGCTCAGGGTCGCGCAACCGGCCGGACCGTGTCTCCGGCTGCGGCCTCGGTGCCACGGACCAGCACCGCGGCGTCGGACGGCACGCCCGTCACAGCGATCCACTCCGTGCCGCGGGCCAGAACGCGGACGGGCTGTTCGCGCACCGTATCACCCGTCACGACCAGCACGTGCCAGCGGCCGTCGCGCTGCAGGAGCGCGGTGGCGGGGAGGCTGAGCGCCCGCGGCAGCCGGGCCACCTCGACGCTGACGTCCACGGTCATGTCGGGGCGGACGAAGTCGGGGAGCCGGTCGGGAGTGAAACGGAGCCCCACCACGCCGCGGCTGCTGTCCACTTCCGGTCCGATCTGAGCCAGCGTCGCGGCAAACGGCTGGTCGCGGAACGCCGGCGCCAGCACCGTCGCCCGCTGGCCGGTTCGCAGACGGTCCAGATTGTTCTCGTCGGTTTCGACGTAAATTTCTGTCACCCGCAGATCGGCCAGTTCCAGGAGAGCGTTGCCGGGGGTGACACTCTGGCCGGGTTCGGCGCTCCGGCGGATAACCAGCCCGGGCAGCGGCGCGCGGATCGTCCGGCGCTCCAGATCCTGCTTGGCCACCAGCACCGCCGTCTCCGCTTCGCGCAGGCGCGCTTCGGCCACCTGCAGGTCTTCGGGGCGCGGCCGGGCGCGCAGGTCGGCCAGCGTCTCGCGCGCGGCTGCCTCGGCGGCGGCGGCCTGGTCCCGCGTGGAGGCGGCCAGGTCCAGGTCGGCTTGGGCGACCACCTGGTCGTCGAAAAGGGCGCGCCTGCGCGCGAAGTCCCGCTCGGCCTGGAGCCGGGCGGCGGTCGCCCGGTCCAGTTCCGCATCGGCGCGGGCCAGCTCCTCGGGCGTGGTGCCGCGGCGGACAAGGGCCAGCTCGGCCGCAGCGGTCTGGGCGGCCTGGCGGCTCTGCTCCAGGCGCTGGCGCGCGTCGTCCCGCCGGAGCTGGACGAGGGAGGCGCCGGCGGCGACGCGGTCACCGTCTTCCACGAACACCGATTCGATGACGCCTGTCACCTCGCTGCCGATGGGGCTCTGCCGCTTGGCCCGGAGGGTGCCGCTGGCAATGACCAGCTCCACCACCTCCCGCTCCGCCGGCCGGACGGTTTCGACCTCGCGGACGCGCAGCCGGCTGAAGCCCAGCCAGCCCGCCGCCGCCACGAGGAGCGCGCCGCTGATCCACAAGGTGTGTCGCATCCGCCGGGTCATCCACAGGCCTCCGTCTTCGGGGATCGACCCATTTCAGCACAAAGCGGGACGCGGGGGAAGCGAATATTCCGCACCGGGCGATACCGATTCAGATGGTGGCTGGTGCGATGGTGTATCATGGATTGCCGGACAGTGCGGGGAACCCCGCGGTTCGGGATGCCGGTCGGGAGGTGGCGGAGAATGACCGGAACCGACGTGACTGTTCTCGGGGCAGGTCTGGCGGGAAGCGAGGCCGCGTGGCAGCTCGCCCGCAGGGGCTGGCGGGTGGCGCTTTGGGAGATGCGACCCGCCGTAATGACGCCCGCCCACCGAACCGGCCGCTTCGCCGAACTGGTCTGTTCCAATTCCCTCAAGTCGGAGGCTCCCGCCAGCGCGCCGTATTTGCTGAAGGAGGAGTTGCGCCACCTGGGCAGCCTCCTGCTCAGGGTGGCTGACGGTTGCCGAGTCCCCGCCGGGCAGGCGCTGGCGGTGGACCGGCAGCGGTTCGCCGAGAGCGTGGAGGCGGCGGTCCGCAGTGAGGCCGGCATCGCAGTGGTCTCCGCGGAAGCGCGGACGCTGCCGGCGGCGCGTCCGGTCATCGTGGCCACGGGGCCGCTCACGTCACCGGCACTGGCCGAGGCGCTGCGCGGGCTCGCCGGCGCCGAGCACCTTTTTTTCTACGACGCCATCAGCCCCATCGTGGCCGGAGCTTCAGTGGACCGCGCCGTGGCCTTCGCCGCTTCGCGCTACGGCAAGGGAGGCGACGACTATCTGAACTGTCCCCTGAACCGCAAGGAGTATCAGGCGTTCATCGAGGCGCTCCGCGCAGCCGACACGTACCCGCGGCACGACTTCGAGGCGGATGCCTATTTCGAAGGGTGCCTTCCCATCGAGGAGATCGTCCGGCGCGGGGACGACACGCTCCGCTTCGGTCCCATGAAACCGGTGGGCCTGGTGGACCCGCGCACCGGCACCGTGCCATACGCCGCACTCCAGCTCCGCCGGGAGGATGTGCTGGGCGATGCGTTCAACCTGGTGGGTTTTCAGACGCGGCTGAGGCAGGGTGAGCAGCAGCGGGTTTTCCGGCTCATTCCTGGCCTGGCGCGCGCCGAGTTCATCCGGTTCGGGCAGATCCACCGCAACACGTACCTGAACGCGCCGGCCGTGCTCAACCCGGAGCAGGAGTTCCGCGACCATCCCGGAGTGTTCGCGGCCGGGCAGTTGTGCGGGTTGGAGGGGTACATCGAGGCCGTCGCCACCGGGCTGATGGCCGGGCTGCAGGCGGACCGCCGGCTGCGGGGCCTTCCGCCCGTGCGGTTTCCCCGGGACACCGCGCTGGGCAGCCTGCAGCACGCCCTCGGCGCGGCGGATCCGCGCGGATACCAGCCGCTCAATATCACCTTCGCGCTTCTGCCGCCGCCGCCGCCCGAGTTGGAGCGACGGCTTCACGGTAAGGCGGCGCGCCACGCCTGGCGGGTGCGGGAATCGCTGCAGGCGCTGCGGGACTTCGCCGCCCGGGATGGCGTGCGGCCCGCCTGACGGGTCCGGTTCGGGCCGAATCAGTGCACCGACTCCGGGTGACCGCCCGGCGGATAGTTGCCCGTGGCCTGCATCCACAGGATGTCGTCCGGGGAGAACTGCTCGCGGGCGTACTCACACCATGGCAGGATGCGGCATTCCGGGCAGCGGCGACTGCACGGGATGATCACGTTCACGGCGTCGGGGAAGAGGCGGTGGAACTCAGCGCTGTGCCCGTCGCGCACCTCATCCTCGTAGGTCTCGCGCAGCAACCGCAGCCGTACCTCGAGGGGAACGGCATCGGGCAGCTGCAGCACCGCCCGGAACTCCCGCCACATCTGGTCTTCGATCTTCCGCATTTCCTGTTCCAGCTTCTTGTCCATGACCACCTCCCCAAGCGTCTATATCCATACAAACGGACGGAAACCGAAGTGTTCGGCCCTGAAGCCGAGAAACGGGTGAATCATGTTGATTTTTAAAGGAATATTTTTTTGGCAGCTTCAATGTCCCGCCCTTCCCACGCGCTGGACGGATGGATGGGCCCGGGCTACACGCGCCTGTTCAGGATCGATTCTCGCCGGTTGAGCATCCAGGCTACGAATGGGGAAAGGATCCAAAGAGTGGGGAAATATTCACCACTTTCTTCTGCGGTATATAGATTTATCCTTTTTAATTTCAATAATTTAAGAATTAATTGGATTTTGGCATGATGGTTGCCATTATCAAGTTGAATATTTGAGAAGGAGGTAATCACCATGGTTGGAATTCGCAAGTACGATCCGTACAACCAGCTGTCCCGCGAGTTTGACCGGATGATTTCCCGGTTCTTCGACATGCCGCGGCGCTACGACGAGGAAAGCGAGGCGCTGGCGGCTTGGTACCCCCGCATGGACGTCAACGAGCGCGAGAACGAACTCGTTATTCGCTTCGACCTGCCTGGGATGAAACGGGAAGACATCCAGATCACGCTGGAGAACAACACTGTCACCGTGAACGGCGAGCGCAAGTTCGACCAGGACGAGAAGCAGAATAACTATCATCGGGTCGAGTGCTGCTATGGCCGCTTCACCCGCAGCTTCACCCTGCCGCGGGCGGCCGACGGCGAGAAAATGAAGGCCAAGTACACCGACGGCGTGCTGGAGCTGGTCCTGCCCAAGCGGGAAGAGGCGAAGCCGAAACAGATCGCCATCAACGTCGGCTGAGCGAAATCAGCCGCCAGCAGGGGGGCGATGCCCCCCCTTTTTTTATCTCTTGAAACGAGTGCAACAAGGCGACAATCATGACGGATGTTCCCATCGAACCGGAAGCCGAAGGCGTCGACGCCGAGGCTGGCCAACCCCTGGATATTGCCGCGCCACCGCCGGAAGATCGGCTGGCTGAGAGCGTCGCTCCGGCGGAAGCAGATGTTGTCACCCGGCTGCGGGAGGCGCTGGCCGCATCCGAGGAGCGCACGTTGCGCGCGGTGGCCGACTTCGACAACTTCCGCCGGCGCACCGCCGCAGCCAACGAGGAGGCGGCGCGGGAGCAAAAGAAGGCACTACTCCTGGACCTGCTCGAGGTGCAGGACAACTTTACCCGCGCCTTGGAACACTGGACGGGCGATGACAATGAATTTGTCGCCGGCATCCGGGCGATCCGCCAGCAGTTGGAAGGGCTATTGATCCGCCACCAGGTGGAGCGGGTCGCCGCGCTCGGCCAGCCGTTCGATCCCCGCGTCCACGACGTGCTGGACGCCCGCCCGGATCCGGCGGTCTCGGTGGACACGGTGGATCGGGTGTACAAGGAGGGGTACCTATTTTGCGGCAAGCTGCTCCGGCCGGCGCTGGTCGGCGTGGCGCAGGCGACCCGGGCGGCCGGGACGCCGGCCGGCGAGGAGGAGGACCTTGGATCCGAATAAGATGACCCTCAAGGTGCGCGAGGCGCTTTCCGCCGCGCAGGGCCTGGCCCAACGACGCAACCACGCCCAGGTGGACGTGGAGCACGTGCTGCTGGCCCTGCTGCAGCAGGCCGACGGCCTGGCGCCGCGGCTGCTGGCGCGCCTCGACGTGCCCGTGGCCGAATTCACCGGCCGGCTGGAGCAGGAGCTGGATAAGCTGCCCCGGCTGTCCGGCGACGGCGCGGCCGACGGCCTCTACATCTCGGGCCGCCTGAACCGCATCCTGATTCAGGCGCAGGAGGAAGCCGCTCGGCTCAAGGACGCCTTTCTGAGCGTGGAGCACCTGCTGGCGGCCATGATCGCCGATGGGGCGGATCAGCCCGCCGCCCGGCTGTTCCGGGCCTACGGCGTCGACCGGGAGCGCTTCGACCGCGTGCTGCAGGACGTGCGGGGCAACCAGCGCGTCGACTCCGAGGACCCGGAGGGGACGTACGCGGCGCTGGAGCGGTATGGCCGCGACCTGGTCCGCGAGGCGGCGCGGGGCAAGCTGGACCCGGTCATCGGCCGCGACAACGAGATCCGCCGGGTTATCCGCATCCTGTCCCGGCGGACGAAGAACAATCCGGTGCTCATCGGTGAGCCCGGCGTGGGCAAGACCGCCATCGTCGAGGGGCTGGCCCAGCGCATCTTCAAGCGGGATGTGCCAGAAGGGCTCCTTGACCGCACCGTCGTGGCGCTGGACCTGGGCGCGCTGGTCGCCGGCACCAAGTTCCGCGGCGAGTTCGAGGAGCGCCTCAAGGCCGTGCTCAAGGAAATCGAAAAGTCGGACGGCCGCATCATCCTGTTCATCGACGAGATCCACAATATCGTGGGCGCCGGCCGGGCCGAAGGCTCCATGGACGCCGGCAACCTGCTCAAGCCGATGCTGGCGCGCGGGGCACTGCACTGCATCGGTGCCACCACCATCGACGAGTACCGCAAGCACATCGAGAAGGACCCGGCGCTGGAGCGCCGGTTCCAGCCGGTGCTGGTGGAACCGCCGTCGGTGGAGGACACCGTCTCCATCCTGCGGGGCTTGAAGGAGCGGTTCGAAATCCACCACGGCGTGCGCATCACCGACCGGGCGCTCGTGACCGCGGCCGTCCTGAGCCACCGCTACATTGCGGACCGGTTCCTGCCCGACAAGGCCATCGACCTGATGGACGAGGCCGCGGCGATGATCCGGACCGAGATCGACAGCCTGCCCGCCGACCTTGACGAGATCACCCGGCGGGTCATGCAGCTCGAGATCGAGCAGGAAGCGCTCAAGAAGGAGAAGGACCCGGCGTCGCTGAACCGGTTGCAGGACCTGCAGGGCGAACTGGCCGAGCTCCGGGAGCGCGCCCAAGCGATGCGGGTCCAGCTCCAGCAGGAAAAAGATGAGATCCAGCATCTGCGCAAACTGCGCGAGGAGATCGAGGGGGTCCGGCGCGACATCGAGGCGGCCGAGCGGGCCTACGACCTGAACCGCGCCGCCGAGCTCAAGTACGGCCGCCTCCGCGACATGGAGGGGCAGCTCGCGGAGGCCGAGGCGCGCCTCGGCAGGGATGCCGGCGCGCGCCGCCTGCTCAAGGAGGAGGTCACTGACGAAGAGATCGCCGCGATCGTCGCTCGCTGGACCGGCATCCCCGTCACCCGCCTCATGGAGGGGGAGCGCGAGAAGCTGCTCCACCTGGACGAGATCCTCCACCGGCGCGTCATCGGCCAGGACGAGGCCGTCGACGCTGTGGCCGAGGCCGTGCTACGCGCCCGCACCGGCCTCAAGGATCCGAAGCGCCCCATCGGCTCCTTCATCTTCCTCGGGCCCACGGGCGTGGGCAAGACCGAGCTGGCGCGCACGCTGGCCGAGGCGCTGTTCGATACCGAGGAAAACATGGTCCGCATCGACATGTCCGAGTACATGGAGAAGCACAGCGTTGCCCGCCTCATCGGGGCGCCGCCTGGCTATGTGGGCTACGACGAGGGCGGCCAGCTCACCGAAGCGGTCCGCCGCCGGCCGTACGCGGTCATCCTGTTCGACGAGATCGAGAAGGCCCACCCGGACATCTTCAACGCTTTGCTGCAGATCCTCGACGATGGGCGCCTCACCGACAACAAGGGCCGCGTGGTGGACTTCAAAAACACCGTGGTGATCATGACCTCCAACGTGGGCAGCCAGCTCCTCATGGACGGCATCGACCGCACCGGCGCCATCCCCGCGGCTGTGCGCACGCGCGTCATGGACGAACTGCGGCTCTCCTTCAAGCCGGAGTTCCTGAACCGGGTGGATGAGATCGTGCTGTTCAAGCCCCTGACACCGGAGGAGCTGGCGCGCATCGTCGACCTGCAGTTTGAGCAGCTCCGCCGGCGCCTCCACGACCAGGAGATCGAGCTCAGCCTCAGCCCCGAGGCCCGCACGCTCATCGCCCGCCAGGCCTACGACCCGGTTTTCGGCGCCCGTCCGCTCAAGCGGTTCCTTCAGCGCCACCTGGAGAGCGTGCTGGCCCGGCGGATCCTCAAGGGCGAGATCGTCCCGGGCAGCCGCACGGTGGTGGGGGTCACCGGCGACGTGCTCGACTTTCGCACCGACACGGCCGACGGGCCGGTGAACTGAGCGTTTCGCACGGACTGCGTCTGATGGGCACACCGGCGGCCTTGCGGCCGCCGGTTTTTCGTTGACACTCCGGAAACCGCCAACGATAATACGCCCAGGTCACCCCCATGAGCACCACCTTCTGGCTTGAATACAACCAGCAGCAGCGCAACTTTACGCTGGACGCGCAGATGACCCAGGTCCGGATCGGCCGCGGCGCCTCCAACGAGGTGGCCATCGGCGAGGACCGCGGGATCTCCAAGTGCCACGCCCGCATCTTCGCCTCCGGCGGCAAGGTCTGGGTGGAGGACACGGGCAGCCGCAACGGCACGTTCGTCAACGAGAAGCAGGTGGGCTTCCGCCACCCGCTGGAGGACGGCGACACGATCCGGCTGGGCAACACCCGCCTCGTCTTTCGGCGCCACGTCACGGAGGACCCGCAGGAAACCTTCCCTCTGCCCGGGATGACCTGCATCATTTCCATCAAGGATTTCAAGGACCAATGGAAGACCCGCGACGCGGCCGCCCAGGCGGCAGCCGGTCCGGCGGCGCCGCCGAGGCCGGCGACTGCCAGGGCGGAAGCCGCTCCCGCCGCGCCGGCGGCGAGCCCGATGGTGGACACGTTGGCGGCCGAGGTGAAGCGCTTCGGCGTACTCCAGGAAATCGCCTCCTCCCTGCTGGACCAGCGGGACCTGAGCCGCCTCTTCCACGACTGCCTCCAGCTCATCGTCTCGGTGGTGCCCGCCCGCCGGGGCTGCCTGATGATGATCGAGGGCGGAGAGCTTCAGGTCAAGTCGTACTGGACCGGCGGACGGGTGGCGGATACGCCCGCCGCCGCCGACATCATCCAGTTCAGCCGGACCGTCCAGCGTCTGGTGATCGAGAAGAAGTCCGCCGTCCTCACCACGAACGTGGAGAGCGACCCCCAGCTCGAGGAGGCGCGCAGCATCATCGTCCAGGGGATCAAGTCGATCATGTGCGTCCCGCTCTGGAACGGCGAGAAGACGTACGGCCTGATTTACCTCGACAGCCCCTCGATCGAGAAGGATTTCAACAAGGACAACCTCCAGCTCCTCACCGCCATTGCCAACCTGGTGACGATGAAGATCGAGAATTACCTTTACATTCAGGAGCTCCTCCTGAAGAAGGCGATGGAGAAGGAGTTGGAGTACGCCGCCGACGTGCAGAAATTCCTGATCCCCGACAGGTTCCCCCAGGTTTCGGATCTGGACGGCGCGGTCTTCTACCGCTCCTGTCTCCAGCTGGGCGGCGATTATTACCACGTGTTCGTCCTCCCGGACGGACGCTACCTGTTCATCATCGCCGATGTGATGGGCAAAGGGATGGGAGCGGCGCTGCTCACCGCCTCGCTCCACGCCTATCTCAACTCGCTGTGCGAGCAGGAACTGGACCTGAGCGAGCTGCTGGGCGACCTGAACCGGCGGATCCACACGCAGTGCGACGGGCAGATCTTTGTGACGCTGTTCGCGCTGGCGCTGGACGCGGCGAGCGGGCGCGCCTGGTATTGCAACGCCGGACACAACGAGGCCATCCGCGTGCGGGAGGACGGAAGCTCAGATCTACTCGCCGAGGGCGGGCCCATCCTCGGCATTCTGCCCGAGGGTGTCTTCCAGGTCACGGAGGTGGAGCTCGGTGACGGGGACCTGCTCCTGCTGTACACCGACGGACTCACCGAGGCGGGTAACGAAGCCGATGAGTTTTTCGGCCGGGACCGCGTGGTCAAGTTCCTGGTGCAGGAGCGCGACAACACTCCGGACGAGATCTGCCAACGGCTCATCCAGACCGTTGAAAAATTCCAGGGCGTCAAGCCCCAGCGGGACGATTTGACGGGCATCTTGATCCGGTTTCTCCCCGGGAAAAAATGCAGTTGACAATTATTGGCTCTTGGCGAAAAATTGCTTCCAAGTATAGCCGGAAGGTGTGCCATGAAGATTTTTGAAGACTCTCTTCATTCCGACGCCGCCTGGTTGCCGGCCGTGCTCTTGGCCAAGAAGAAGAAGGACGACGACTTCGACGACGACGAGCTGCCGGACGATCTCGACGACGACAACGACGAGATCGAGGACTGGGACGAGGACGAAGAGGGTGACGGCGAAGACGCCGATGACGAGGTGTGGGAGGAAGAGGACGACGAAGAGGGAGGGGAAGACGACGAGGACGACGAGGAGGACGGCGAGGACGAGGATTGGGACGACGAGGAATATGAGGACTGGGAGGATGACGAAGACGGCGACGAGGAGGAGGACGAGGACGAGGACGAGGACGGTGAGTGGGAGGAAGAGGGAGAACCTGAAAAGCCGGGCGAGTGGGACGACGACTACATCGATTACGATACCGACGATTACGATTACGAGGACTGGAACTGAGCGCGGGGTGACCGGTCCCGCGCGCTTCGAACCGCCGCCGCGTTTCCGGCGGCCCGGGCGGCCGCCGGATAGCGGGCTGCGCAATCGACTCCGCCTGACACGATCATGAGGACAAGCAATATCCACAGGAGGCGGCCATGGCGCGTCGGTGCGTGTCACTGATCACCGATTTCGGTCTCGCTGGCCCGTTTGCAGGGGCGATGAAGGGAACCATCCTCCGGATCAACCCCGAGGTCAACGTGGTGGACGTCACCCACTCCATCACGCCGGGCGACATCCTGGAGGCCGCCTTCGTGCTGAGCTGCTCGTTCCGCTTCTTCCCGGACCGCACCATCCACGTCGTGGTAGTGGATCCGAAGGTGGGCAGCCAGCGGCGCGCCCTGCTGGTTTCCATCGAGAATCACTTCTTCTTGGCGCCCG
Source organism: Acidobacteriota bacterium (assembly GCA_012517875.1). Classification (NCBI taxonomy): domain Bacteria; kingdom Pseudomonadati; phylum Acidobacteriota; species Acidobacteriota bacterium. Next base: position 12,220 of record JAAYUB010000048.1, read on the forward strand.
ACAACGGCGTGCTGAGCTACATCCTCACCCGCGAGGAGGTGTACGGCATCTTCAGCCTCACCGAGGAGCACTTCTTCCAGAAGACGTTAAGCAGCACCTTCCACGGCCGGGACGTGTTCGCGCCCGTGGCCGGCTGGCTGAGCAAGGGCGTGGAGTCCGCCCAGTTCGGCGAGCCCGTCACCGACCCCCTGGTGCTAGACATCCCTAAGCCCCAGGAAGTCCGGCCGAAAGCCTGGAAGGGATCCATCCTCTACGTGGACACCTTCGGCAACCTCATCACCAACTTCACTCCGGAGCACATCCCGCTGGACGAGCAGGGGTACCCGGCGGTGGCCAAGGTGCGCCATCTGCATGGGGAGATTGTCAAGACCCGCCGCTATTTTGCCGAGTCGGCCGACAAGGAGCCCTTTCTGATGCTGGGCTCCTCGGGCTATTACGAGATCGCCATCAACAACGGCTCGGCGGCGATGGAGCTCGGGTTGAAGGCGGGGAGTGAAATCGCCTTGCTCCAACGGTGATTGCCCGCCGCCTGAGGGGGCTCGGTCGATCGGTCAATCGATGAAAGGGTATCCGCGCTCGTAATTCGTAATCGTGCCTCGCCTCGGCCTGCTCACCACGAAGTCACAAAGGGCACGAAGGGTTTATTTTTCATTGGTGATCTGTCATTGGCCATTTCGGATTATTGGTTATTGCTGATTGCTTATATTCTATCGGCTATTTGGAACCGAGTTTGTTCTTGCTGTTGATGGGGTCTGGGACTTGGGACCTGGGACCTGGGGTCTGGGACCTGGGTTTTTGGGCCTGGGGTTTGAGGGCTGGGGTTTGAGGGCTGGGTTCTGGGTCGTGAGAACCAGAACCCAGGTCCCAGGTCCGATATCCGAAGTCCGAATTCCGCTGTCCGACAATCGGGAACGAGCCTCTAGCCTCGAGTCTCGAGCCTCGATTACGATTACGAATTACGATGACGATTCCGAATACCGAGTCCGACTAACTCGGAACTCCTATTCCCGATCTCCTGTCTCCGATCTCTTTACTCCGCCTGGGCGCGGAACTCGCTCTCGAAAATCTCCACCAGTTTCGGGTCGTAGCGCCGGCCGGCATTGCGCCTCAGCTCCTCGATGGCTGCGTCCGTCGGGCGGCCGATCTGGTAGCTGTGGGGATTCGTCATGGCGTCGAACGATTCGGCGATGGCGATGATCCGGGCGCCCAACGGAATCGCCTCGCCGGCCAGCCCGGCGGGATACCCGCTGCCGTCGATGTTCTCATGGTGGGACCGGATGAGGGGCACCAGGTCCTGCCACAGGGTGATGCGGCTGACCAGCTCGGCGCCCAGGAGTGGATGCTGGCGGTGGTTCTCCGGATCGTGCTTCTGGTCGGCGGGCACCTTGACCATGCCGATGTCGTGGAGCAGAGCGGCGAAGTAGAGCCGCTTGCGATCGGCCTCGTCGATATTCAGGCGCCGGGCGATCATGCCGGCGTAGCGGGCGACGTTGCGCAGGTGGCCGCGCGCCACGGTGGTGCCCTCCAGGGCCTGGACCAGCAGCTCGATGGTGTGGGTGAAGTAGTTGAGCTGGACCTCCCGGAACTGGGCGTTGTGGATGCTGACGGCGGCGTGGCCGGCAAGGGCCTGCAGGAGACTCAGCTCGGCGCGCTCGAACGCGCCGGCGTCCTGCAACTTGTGCGCCAGCACCAGCGCGCCCTTGATCTCCTCGCCGAGCACCAGTGGGGTGACCGCCACCTGGATCCGGCCCGGCGCGTAGGCGAACGGCCCCCCGCGCAGTGGCTCGCCGTCGAACAGCAGCGCCTCGCGCGCCTCGGCGGCGTGGCGAACCACGGCCCGGTAGAACTCCAGCCGTTCCTTGCCCGACTCTTCGATGGTGTGGCCCACCTCGGCGGTCAGCCGCCACTCCCCTTCGGCGGGCATGAACAGGTACGCGCCGGACACGCGGCAGAGCTGCATGGCGCCCAGGACCAGCTGGTTGTAGACCTCCTGCGGGTGCGGCGACTGCGACACGGCGCCCGATATGGCCACCAGCTGCTCCAGGTTGGCGCGCGAGCGGTCCATGGCGCCCAGCGTGGCCAGCATCCGCCGGCGGGTCTGGAAGTAGCCGAGCAGGGAGAGCACAAACGACGCGCAGATGACGCCGATGATGGAATAAAGGAGGGTGGGGTCGCCCTTGGCCAGCAGCTCCGGGATGATGTACATCATCAGCAGCATGGCGATGCACACCAGCGGCAGCAGCGACACGATGATGTACACGCGGATGAACACAGCCAGCGGTCGGGCCACCGCCACCTTCGGGTCGCTGATCCGGTGCGGCTGCTTCATGGTGATGAAGTAGCCGGCCAGGTAGGTCACCACCAGGATGAGCAGGACACCCATGGCAAGGTAGAACACGGTGGTGCCGCCGTGCTGGAGGAGCCGCGGAAAGACGTAGGCGAACATGATCGCCGACAGGCAGGCCAGCGTGAGGAGCACGGCGACGGCCAGCGGAGCGCTGGTTTGGCGGGCTCCTTCGACCCCTTCCCGCGGCAGGATGCGTTTCGGTTCGGCGACCATGGGCTCTCCGGCGGCTCATTCGGGATATCGCTAGTGTACGGAGGGGCGGTTTCTTTTGTCAACAGGATGTTGGATGGGTTTGCAAAAGGCCGCTGTCCTGTGCGAAAATGCCTGATTTAGAGAGGCATCACCGCCATGGAAACCGTCACCACCGACGTCCTCGTCCTCGGCTCCGGCATCGCCGGACTCAGCGCTGCCATCCGCCTGGCCAGCCGCCGCCGCGTGCTGGTGGTCACTAAGGCGGAAGTGTCCGCCGGCAACACCGAACTGGCCCAGGGCGGCATCGCTGCGGCCATCCAGGAGGAGGACTCGCCGTTCAACCATTTCAGCGACTCCATGAGCGCCGGCGACTACCTCTGCCGCGAGGAGGCGCTGGCGTACATGGTCGCGCAGGGGCCCCGCTGCGTCCGCGAGCTCATCGGCTGGGGCGCCCGGTTCGACACCGTGGGCGGGCGGCTGAGCTTCACCCGCGAGGGTGCCCACCGCGTCCGCCGCGTGCTCCACGCCCACGGCGACGCCACCGGCGCCGAGATCCAGGCCACGCTGGTCCGCCGCGTGGCCGCCCTGCCCAAGGTGACGCTGCGGGAGCGGACCGCCGCCCTCGACCTGCTGATCCGCGACGGCGGCTGCTGGGGCGCCGTCTGCCTCGACCTGGCCTCCGGCCGGCCCCTGCAGGTGCGGGCCGCAGTGACCGTCATCGCCACGGGCGGGGCCGGCCGGCTGTACCGATACAGCACCAATGCCGCTACCGCCACGGGCGACGGATTTGCCATGGCCTACCGCGCCGGCGCGCTCCTTGAGGACATGGAGTTCGTCCAGTTCCACCCCACCAGCCTGCGCCTGCCGGGGGTGCCCGAGTTCCTGCTCAGCGAGGCGCTGCGCGGCGAGGGCGGGTTGCTGCGCAACGAGGCGCGGGAGCGGTTCATGCCCCGCTACCACCCGATGGCCGAGCTGGCGCCGCGCGACGTGGTCAGCCGGGCCATCTGGCGGGAACTGCGGAACACCGGCTCCGACCACGTGCTGCTGGACATGACCCATTTCAAGGCCGAGTTCCTCCGGGAGCGGTTCCCGAACCTGTTCCAACGTTGCCTGGCGCTGGGGATCGACATGTCGCGGCAGCCCATTCCAGTGGCGCCGGCGGCCCACTTCATCATGGGCGGGATCAAGACCGACCCGGACGGGCGGACCAGCCTCCGCCGCCTGTACGCCTGCGGCGAGGCGGCCTGCACCGGCGTCCACGGCGCCAACCGTCTGGCCAGCAATTCGCTGCTGGAGGGACTGGTGTTCGGCCGGCGCACCGGGACGTACATCCGCGACCACTGGGCCGACCTGACCATGGGCCCGGCGCCGGCGGACGCGCGCTGGCCGGCGCCGAAGGTGATCCCCGGCTCATTCACTCCCGAGCTCGAGGCGCGCCGGGCGGAGTTCCGGTCGCTGATGTGGGAGCGGGTGGGTATCGTCCGGACCGGCGAGTCCCTCCAGGCGGCCATGACGCAACTGGCGCGCTGGCGCGCCGAACTGGCGCCGGCCCGCACCCTGGCCGAGCACGCCTTCGACGGCATGCTCGTGAGCGGGTTGTGCATCGCCCGGGCGGCGCTGGAGCGGCGGGGCAGCCGCGGCGGGCACTACCGCGAGGATTTCCCCGAGCGCGGCGGCTACGGCAACCGCCATGTGAACATCCGCCGCGGCTCGGGCGGGCTCCCCGCCGCATCCTGGTCGGAGTAGGAGGCCGTGCCATGATCGTCGACGACTTCGTGCGCCGCCGCCTCCGTGCCTTCCTGCGCGAGGACATCGGATCGGGCGACCTGACCACCGACAGCTTCGCCGGCCTCGACGCGCGACGCGCCCGGGCCGTGTTCCGCGCCCGCGAAGCCGGCGTCCTAGCCGGCCTGGACTTCGCCGTCGCGGTTGTTCGGCTCCTCGACCCGGCGGTGCACATCGTCCGGCGCGAGGTCGCCGAGGGCGCCGCCATGGCCGCCGGGACGGTGCTGGCCGAGGTGGAGGCGGCTGCCGGTGCGCTGCTGCGGGGCGAACGCACCGCGCTCAACCTTGTCCAGCGGCTGTCGGGAATCGCCACCCTGACCCGGCAGTACGCCGACGCCCTGGCCGGCACGCCGGTCCGGCTGCTGGACACCCGCAAGACCACCCCCGGCTTCCGGTTCTTCGAGAAGTATGCGGTCCGCGCCGGGGGCGGCCACAACCACCGGCTGGGGCTCTACGACGGCGTCATGATCAAGGATAATCACATCGCCGCCGTCGGCGACATCGGCGCGGCGGTGCGCGCCGCCCGCGAACACGCGCCGGTCACCGTCCGGATCGAGGTCGAGGCGGAGTCGCTGGCCCAGGTCGACGCGGCCCTGGCCGCCGGAGCCGACATCATCATGCTCGACAACATGGACCCGGACACCATGCGGCAGGCCGCCGCGCGCGTCGCCGGCCGGGCGCGGCTGGAGGCTTCGGGCCGGGTGACGCTCGAGGCGCTGCCGGGCATCGCCGCGGCCGGCGTGGACTATATCTCCACCTCCGCCGTGATCACTCGGGCACGCTGGCTGGACATCGGACTCGACTTCATGGCCGAGGAGGCGCGGTGACGGCAGGCCGCGGCTGGGCATTCTGGGAGGGCCTGGGCGAGAACAGGCGCTTTGCCGCGCTGATGCTGGCGCTGGCGGTCTTCTACCTCTCGTTCATCGGCTGGTACGGCTTCGTCGGTCCCGACGAGCCGCGCTACGCCCGCATCGCCGAGGAAATGATGCACCGCGGCGACTGGGTGCTCCCTACCCTGAAGGGTTCCGCGTGGCTGGAGAAACCGCCGCTGCTCTATTGGATGGCCATGGTCTCATACCGCGTGTTCGGGGTGAACGAGTTCGCCGCGCGGCTGCCGTCGGTTCTGCTGGCGCTCGGCACCATCGCCACGCTGTACCTGGTGCTGAAGCGGACGTTCGGCGAGCGGATGGCCTTCAACGCAGCGCTGGCACTCGGCACCAGCGTACTGTTCCTCGGCTTCGCCGGCGGGGGCACCACGGACATGCCGTTCACCGCGTGCGTGTCCGTGGGCCTGCTGCTGCTCTGGCGGTATCTGACCGTCGAGCCGGCGCCCCCGCCCACGCTGCTGTGGGCCGCCGGCGCCGTCTTCGGTCTGGCCGTCCTGGCCAAGGGGCCGTTGGGCCTGGTGCTGCCGGTGCTGGCCGTCTATCCGTACCTCATGGTCACCGGCCGGGTGGAGCGATTGACGCTGCCGCGGCTGGCCGTGGGCGCATTGGTGCTGCTGGCGGTGGCGGCGCCCTGGTACATCCTCGTGTACCGGCGGGAGGGCTTCTTCTTCATCCTGGTGTTCTTCGTCAACCACCACCTGGGTCGCTTCTTCACTTCGATCCATCACCACACCCGGCCGTTCTACTTCTACCTGCCGGTGATTCTGATCGGCCTCCTTCCCTGGACGTTCTTCCTGCTCCTGTGGCGGGACCGCCGGCCGCTCTGGCGGCGCTGGCGGCAGGACCTGCGGGCCGACGGCCTGCTGTTCTTCCTCGCCTGGCTGGCGCTGCCGCTGGTGTTCTTCTCGCTGTCTTCAGCCAAGCTTCCCGGTTACATCCTGCCGCTGTTCCCGGCGCTGGCGGTGCTCATCGGCTGGAGCATGGAGGAGGCCTTCGCCCCGGGCCGCGACTGGCGGCCGTTCGCGTGGGGCGCGGCGGCGGTGACGGCGGTGCTGGCGGTGGGGGGTCCGCTCTTCTTCCACATCCGCTTCCACCGGGTGGAACTCGGGCTGCTGGCCGTCGCTCTGGCGCTGCCGGGCCTGCTGGGCTTCATCTGGCTCATCCGCCGCGGCCGGCCGGACCGGGCCATCCTGTCGCTGGCGTTCGGCGTGTTCCTGGTGGTGGCCGGAGGCGCCCCCTTCCTGCTGCCGACGGTGGAACCGTTTTTCTCAGGACGCCGCATCTGCCGACTGGCCATGCCGTGGACCGGATCGGACAACCCGCTGATCATCTACCGGCATTTTCATCACAGCCACGAGTATTACACCGACTACACCTGCACGCCGAATGTCGAGAAACCGGCCGAGCTGGCCACCCTGCTGGGGTCGCGCCGCCGAGCGGCCTACCTGCTGACCGAGGAGAAGGCCGTGGGCGATCTCGACCAGGTGCCCGGCTGGCGGCACACGGTCGTGGCCGAAGCCGGCCGCTCGGTGCTGGTGAAACTGGAGCGTACGCCATGATCTACCCGCCGCCGCTCGCCGCCGGCAGCCGCATTCGCGTCGTGGTGCCGGCTTCGCCGGTCAAATTGCCGTACATGGAGCGGGGGCTGGCCTGGCTGGCGGCCCAGGGCTGGCAGCCGGTCTGGTCCGGCCGCGGCACGACGGCGCATTTCTACACCGCCGGCCCCGACGACGAACGGGCCGCCGAGCTCGTGGCCGCGCTCGGCGACCCCGACGCCGATGCCGTCTGGTGCGCCCGCGGCGGGTACGGCTGCGCCCGGCTGCTGCCCGCTCTGGACCGGGCTCTGCCCCGGCCGCCCGCGCGGCCCAAGGCGGTGGTGGGCTGCTCCGACGCCACGGCGCTGCTGATCCACCTGCTGCAGCGCTGGGGCTGGGTGGTCTATCACGGACCGATGGTGGCCGGCGACCTGGGCCGCGATCCGGCGGGCGCCGACGTCGCGTACCTGACCGGACTGCTGGCCGGCGCGCCGCCGCGCGATACCGTGTCGGTCGAACCGTTGACGGTGCTCCGGACGGGGCCCGCCGTGACGGCGCCGCTGACGGGCGGCTGCCTGTCGGTGTTGGCGGCCACCCTGGGGACGCCCGACGAGTGGGACACCCGCGGCCGGATCCTCTTCCTGGAGGACACCCAGATCAAGCCCTACCAGCTCGATCGGCTGCTGGGCCAGCTCCGCGCGGCCGGGAAGTTCGAGGAGGCGGCCGGGGTGGTTTTCGGCGAGATGACGGGTTGCACACAACACCCGGAGCAGGGTTACACGATCCAGGAGGCGCTGTGCCACGCGCTCGGCGACATCGGTTGCCCGGTGCTCTTCGGCCTGCCGTCGGGCCACTGCGAGCGACCCAGCCTGGTGCTGGCGCTGGGGGCCGGCTACCGTCTGGATCCGGTCGCGAGACGACTTTGCCTCGAGGATGACTGGCTATGTCCACGATGATCATGGGCCGGACGGTGCAGCGGATCCACCTGCTGGGCGTCTGCGGGACGGCGATGGCATCGCTGGCGGTGCTGCTCCGGTCATCCGGCTACACGGTGACGGGTTCCGACGCGGACGTCTATCCGCCCATGAGCGACTTCCTGGCGGCCGAGGGGATCCCGGTGCGCTCCGGCTACGCGCCGGCCAACCTGAACCCGCCGCCCGATCTGGTGGTGGTGGGCAACGCCATCGCCCGCGGCAACCCGGAGCTGGAACATGCGCTGGCCGCCGGGCTGCCGTACCTGTCCATGCCCGAGGTGGTCAAGCTGCTGCTCCTGCCGGGCAAGACGCCGGTGGTGGTCACCGGAACCCACGGCAAGACCACCACCTCGGCCATGGCCGCCTGGGCGCTGACGCAACTGGGATTCGACCCCTCCTTCCTGGTCGGCGGGATTCCGCTGGACTTCGGACGGAGCGCCGCCCTGGGCCGCGGCCCCCACTTCGTCATCGAGGGGGATGAGTACGACACCGCCTATTTCGACAAGGCGCCCAAGTTTTTCCACTACCGTCCGACGGTCCTGGTGATCACCGGCATCGAGTACGACCACGCCGACATCTACCCCGACCTCGCGTCCATCGTGCTCCAGTTCCGCCGCCTCGTGAACACGGTGCCGTCCAACGGCCTGGTGGTGTACCACGCCGACTGCCCGCGCGCCGCCGAGGTGGCGGCGCACGCGCCGTGCCCGACGGTCTCGTTCGGTTTCGGCGGCGGGGCCGACTGGCAGGCCGAGTCGGTCCGGGCCGAAGACGGACGGACGCGGTTCGCCGTCCGCCACCGTGGCGCGGCGCTCGGCGAGGCGGCACTGACCGTCCCCGGGCGGTACAACGTCCTGAACGCCCTGGCCGTCTGGGCGGTGCTCCACCACGCCGGCGCGCCGCCGGAACGCGTAGCCGGCGCGCTGGCGTCGTTCCGCGGCGTGGAGCGCCGCATGACCCTGCGCGGCGAAGTCGGCGGCGCGCTGCTCTACGACGATTTTGCCCACCACCCCACGGCGATCGCAGCGACGCTGGCGGGAGCGCGGCTGCGGTTTCCCGACCGGCGGATCGCGGTGGTGTTCGAGCCGCGCTCCTGGACCTGCCGCAAGCGCGTCCACCAGGCGGCAATGGCCCGCTGCTTCGCCGAGGCCGATGTGGTGATTCTCGCCGACGTCTTCCGCAAGGAGGCGCTCCCTGCGGAAGACCGCTTCGATCCGGTCCGGGCGGTGGCCGACATGCGCGCCGCCGGGCAGGATGCCCACTTCCTGCCCACCGTGGCCCAGATCGTGCCGTTCCTTCGCCGCTGGCTGAAACCCGGCGATGTGGCCATCATCATGTCCAATGGCGGGTTCGATGACATTCACCGCCGCATCCTCGAATCCAGCGGGAGAGAAGGCGATGCTTCCACTCAACCGTAACTGCGCCCTGCGCCTGGCGCTCGCCCTGGCTCTGCTCGTCGCGTCACGGCCCGTCGGGCCGGCGGCGCAGGACCAGCCGGTCATCCGGACCGAGGTCCAGCAGATCTTCGTCCCGGTGACCGTGTCCAGCCAGGCGGGCGAACCGGTGACCGACCTGGCGCGCAAGGACTTCCACCTGTTCGAGGACGGCGTCGAGCAGGAGATCATCAACTGCGCCCGGGAGGAGGTGCCCCTCAACGTCGTCTTTCTCATGGACATCAGCCACAGCACCTTCATGGAGCTGGGCGCCATCAAGAAGGCCGTGCGGACCTTTGTCGGGGCGCTGCAGCCGGAAGACCGCGTGGCCATCGTCACCTTCAACAACGAGGCCCGCCTGATCCTCGACTGGTCCAACGACCTGGTGCGGCTGGACCGGGCGCTGGAGCGGGTGGTGCCCAAGGGGAGCACCGTCTGGTACGACGCGCTCTACGTGACCTATACCGAGCTGCTGCCGGCCGTGCGGGGCAAGAAGGTGATCGTGTCGGTCACCGACGGGTGGGACACGGCGAGCCTGGAGGGGTTCGACGACATCCTGCGCAAGGCCACCGTATCCGACACGCAGGTGTACATCGTCTCCAAGACCGCGGGCATCCGCGACTACGCTGAGTACTACAAGCGCGAGTACGGGCTCAAGTACGACGAGACTCAGATCATGCAGATCATGTACGCCGCGGACTCCCAGCTCCGGAAGCTCGCCTACGAGACGGGCGGCCGCGTCATCGACCCGCGCGGCGCCGGCACCATCGAGGAGGTGTACAGCCGGCTGGTCCGTGAACTGCGCCAGCAGTATTACCTGTCGTACATGCCGCACAATATCATGCGCGACGGCCAGTACCGCAAGATCGTCGTCCGGGTGGACCGGGTCGGAGTGCGGGTCAGCCACCGACCCGGTTACGAGGCCCGCTAGCGGCGGCACCCGCGGCGGAGCACATGAGGGAGGGCGAAGCCGTGCGGCTGCCAACCACGCGCAACATCTACCTGGTGGGATTCATGGGCGCCGGCAAGACCTGCGTGGCCGTGGAGCTGGCGCGGCGGATCGCCGCTGAGGCGATGGACCTGGACCACCTGGTGGAGGCCGCCGCCGGGCTGCCGGTGGTGGAGATCTTCCGCCGCCACGGCGAACCGCACTTCCGCCTGCTGGAGCTGCAGCAGCTCCGCGACGTTGCCGGCCGGGGCGGCCGGGTGGTGGCGCTGGGCGGGGGGACGTTCACCCAGGCCGAGGCGGCGGCGCTGGTGCAGGGGTCCGGCGTGGCCGTCTGGCTGGATTGCCCGCTGGACGAACTGGTGCGCCGCTGCGTCAGCCATCATGCCCCGCGGCCGCTGGCGCGGAGCGAAGCGGAGTTCCGCGCCCTCCACGCGGCGCGGCTTCCCCACTACCGGCAGGCGTTGTTCCGGGTGGACACCGGCGGCCGCACCATCGCCGCGGTGGCCGCCGAAATCGAGGAGATCCTCTCGTGGAAAGGGCTGCTGGAGCCGGACGCGTAGTTCCCCCTGGTTCAGGCGTCCCGCCTGAATATCAGTTGATGGTTGATGGTGAGCCGACGGGGACATGCACCACCGCGAAAGCACACTGTCCAAAACGGACATGTTTGACATCGTTCATTGGTCATTTTAGCGGGTGAATCGGTGAGTCGGTGAATTGGTGAATGGAGAGCTGGGGACCGGGAGGTGGAGGGCGGAGCAGCCAGCAATGATCACCCATCACTCTTCGACTGTTTGGAACCGGTGAACTTTTGAACCGGTGAACCTGCGAACGTTCAAACCTCCAAACGGTTCGATTACGATCACGAATTACGAGCATGTACTCTCAACTCTCAACTCCCAGCTCTCAACTCCCCCCGACCGTCATTTGCCCACGTTGATTCGGTGGGTCAGCTCGCTGAGGATATTGAAATTAATGAAGAAGATGATGTTCTTCAGGTCCTTCTTGAACTTGGTGACGTAGCGCGCGAACTTGTCCTCGTCGTTGAAATTGAGGACCGACTCGAACTCCACCACCTCCTCGGCCAGCTCCAGCAGCAGGTGGAGAATGCTCCGGTAGGCCGCCTTGACGCGGATCATTTCGGCCACGTCCCATCTCGTCGGCCGAAACTTGGTGGGGATGGTGTCAATGGCGCGGATCACCTCGGACACCACCTCCTGGATGAGCTCCGGGATTTCCTGGAAGTAAGTCTTCTCGTACTTTTCCGGGTGGTCCAGACGACCCACCGATTTGGTCTTGAGCACCTCGTACTGGTCCATGAGAGACAGGACATAGAGGTTCAGTCCCTTATACGGCAGCTCCCGCCGCTCCAGGCTCATGAAGCAGCGGCCGATGTAAATCTTGTCCGAATAGTGCAGGTTGATGTCCTTCAGGGAGGCGGTGTAGAGCTTGAGCTCCATCACCTTTTCCAGCTCGTTGAAATACTTGAGCCGCGCCAGCAGCAGCCCGTTGTTTTGACTGAGGAAGTAGGACGAGCGCTCCAACACCGCGGAGTCAAGGATCAGGTTTTCGACGAGGCGCTCCCGAAGGTAGAGCAGGATGCCGGAATTGTCCTCGATGAGCTTCTGGATCCGCGCCTCGCAGTTGTTGTCCGCCGGCTGGAGCGCGGGCGAGAGCAGGCACAGGCCGCCGTCGGTCATGGGGAGTTCCAGATAGATGTTGCGGCGGATTTTGTCCTGCAGGTTGTCGAAGTGGACGCAACGGGGCGGAGGCAGGTCTTCCTTCCTGAGTCCGGCCAGGTACTGGACCACGGCCATGGCGCACCTCCGGGCTGGTTGTTCTGGGTTGAGTATATCGGCAACCGACGAGAATGTAAACCCCGCAGGCGCCGCCCCGGCCCAATCCCGCCAGGCGGGCTACGAACATCGGGGTTCGGGTTTTGCGGTTCGGGGTTCGGATCTCGGGATACAATCCACCATCAACTATCAACAGTCTGAGAACTCGTGAACCTTCAACCGCCCGATCACGAGCACAAACAGTGGAATCGGGAACGAACGCCGAGCCGCGAACCCCGGATTGAGATAAAATCAACTAGCTGCAAACACGGGCGTTAGCCGAGCGGCTCGTTGACACCGTCCGGCGCGTGGGGTACAATGCCACCACTGTCCGATGCAACACCCGAGTGCCGCGGTTCGGCCGTTCCCGCCGCTGCGGCCGGAATCGAACCCATCGTCCCGCGAGGGAAAGGAGAGCCGCTCACATGTTCAAACGTATCATGACGCTGATCCGGGGTTTCGTGGGCCTGTTTGTCTCCGGATTGGAGAAGTCGAACCCGCAGGCCCTGATTGAGGCGGAAAAAGAAAACTTGCGCAAGCAGATCGCGCGCTTCAATGACAACCTGGCCACCCATGCCGGCTTTGTCGAACGCCTGATGCGGCAGGTCAAGTCGCTGGAGCAAAAAGAGCGGGAGCTCACCGCCAAGATCGCCGCCAACCTCAAGGCAGGCAACCGCGCCGTGGCCGGCCAGATGGCCCTGGAGCTGCAGACGGTCAAGGGGCAGCTCGAGGAGAACCGCGAGCAGCTGGTCACCGCCGACGAGACCTTCAAGAAGCTGGTCAAGTCCCGCGACGTGGCGGTGCAGGAGGCCCGGGGCAAGATCGAAAAGCTGAAGCGGATGCTGTCCGAGACCGAGATGCTTGAGGCGCAAGCGGAACTTCAGGAGATGGCCGCCGGCATGATCAGCGAGATCGGCGGTTCCGGCGACACCCTGAACCGCGTCGAGGAGTACCTGTCCGAGCGTCGCGACAAGGCCGCCGGCCGCGCCCGCGTGGCCTCCAGCGGCATTGATATCCAGGAAGTCGAACTCAAGGAAGCCGAGCAGGCCGCCCTGGCCGAACAGGCGCTGGCCGAGTTCGAGGTGGCCTACGGCTTCAAGACCCCGGCGGCCGAAGCGGCCGCCCCCGCAACCGCCCCGGCGGACGCCGCGCCCGAGCCCCAGCCCCAGAAGGAACTGGGGCCGCAGGGTCAGTGAGTGCGCGCGCAACGCGCGCCGGGCTGAGGATTACCGAAGGACAAGGAGGTTCGCATGACGACGGAGAAAGTCGGACCCACTGCGTTGGGCAAGATCGTGATCGTGCTGTTCATCCTGGGCTGTCTGGCTGCTGCCGGCTGGTTCTTCCGGGACACCATCTTTCCCGGCCGGGACGGCGGCGGAACCGTGGACATGGACAAATTCCGCGAACAGCAGGGCGGTGCCGAGGCGATGGATCCAACTGGCATCACCACGGTGACCGAGTACAAGTACATTCCCGCCCAGAAGCTGCCTCCCGTCAAGGGGACCAGCGCGTACAAGTGGGACGCGGGCAAGGTGGTGGAGTTCCCCATCAACGTTTGGATCGGCTGGCTGCCTATCGTCGCCGCAAACAACGGCTTCGCGCCCAGCACCGAGAGCGTCTTCTATAAAAAATACGGCTTCAAGGTGAACCTGAAGCTCATCGATGACCCGGTGTCGGCCCGTGACGCCTACGCGGCGGGCAACAGCCACATCCTGTGGGGCACCCTCGACATGATGGCGCTCTTCGCCCCCGAGCTGATGAAGGACTCGCGCACCGCGCCCCGCATCTACCAGCAGATCGACTGGTCCAACGGCGGCGACGGCATCGTGGTCCGCTCCAAGATCGCCTCGGTGCGCGACCTCAAGGGCCGGACCATCGTCTACGCCCAGAACTCCCCGTCGCAGTACTTCATCAACAATCTGCTGCTCAACGCCGGCATCCAGCCCGGCGAGGTCAAGCATAAGTTCACCTCCACCGCGTTCGAGGCCGCCGCGGCCTTTGTCGCCGACCCGAGCATCGACGCCTGCGTCTCCTGGGCGCCCGACATTTACAACATCCCCGAGAAGGTCAAGAACACCCGGATCCTGACCACCACCGCCGAGGCGAACAAGCTGATCGCCGACGTCTGGGCGGCCCGGGCCGACTTCGCCAAGGACCACCCCGAGATCATCGAGGGCCTGGTGGCGGGCATCTTCGAGGGGATGCGGATGCTCAAGGACGACACCCAGAAAGCCCGCGCCTTCCAGTGGATGGCCGAGGGGTACGGCATGGCCGTGGACGAGATCCGCGCCATGGAAGCCGACGCCCACACCACCAACTTCGCCGAGAACAAGGAGTTCTTCCTCAACGCCAACTCGCCGTCCAACTTCGAGCGGACCTGGAAGAACATCACCTTCGTTTACAAGGAGCTGGGCCTGCTCGACACGCCGGTCCGCTTCGACGAGGTGATGGACTTCTCCGTCCTCCAGAAGCTCGAGGCCAAGGGCACCTTTGCCGACATGAAGAACGAGTACGTCACCCAGTTCTCGCCCACCACCTACTCGAAGGTCGCTGCCGAAAAGCCCATCCTCACCCAAACCATCCGAATCAACTTCTACCCCAACTCCTCGAACATCTTCGAGCCGCAGCACGACGAGTTCGGCAACGCGCTGGCGAACACCCTGTACGATCCCAACGCCACCGCCACCCTGGAGAAAGTCGGCCGGCTGGCGGGCCAGTACGAGCGCGCGGTGATCGCCGTGGTGGGGCACACCGACTCCTCGATGAAGGGGAAGGTGCCGCGGAACGAGGTGGAGCGCCTGTCGCTGGACCGCGCCAACTCGGTCAAGAACGCACTGGTCAAGAAGTACAACTTCGATCCGAACAAGTTCGTTATCCAGGGCAAGGCGTGGGACGAACCCGCCGATGCCAACGATCCCATGAACCAGGCGTTGAACCGGCGAGTCGAGATCTCGGTCTATCCGCCGGAGAAGTAAGACCTGCGGTATGAAAGCATTCCTGTCCAGTTTCCGGCTGCGGGGGCCCCAGGGCTTCCTCAGCATCCGGGAGTCCCTCGGGACCCCCCTTAAAATCGTCCTGGGGGCGATACCCATCGTGCTGATCTTTCTCCGCTGGCACCTGGCCACCGCCGGAGCGGCCGAAGAGCGCCTCATCTCCCCCACGATCCTCCCGTCGCCGGGCGAGGTGATCCGGTCGTTCCCGTCGCTCTGGTTCCAGGCGGAGCTGAGCCGCAGCGCCCTCACCAGCGCGCTGCGCGTGGTGATCGGGTTCGGCGTGGCCTGGGTGATCGCGTTTCCGCTGGGCATTTTCATGGGCGCCTTCACGAAGGTGGGCGCGACGTTCAGCCCGGTGATGGTCTTCCTCGGCTACCTGCCCATCCCGGCCCTCGTGCCTCTGACCATGAGCCTGTTCGGCGTGGACGAGCTGCAGAAGGTCATGTTCCTGGCGCTGGCGTTCTTCATCTACCTGCTGCCCCTGTTCGTCCGCGCGGTGAGCGACGTCGACAACGTCTTTCTGCAGACCGCTTACACTCTGGGCGCCACGCGCTGGCAGACGCTGCGGCGGGTGCTGCTGCCGGTGGCGCTGCCGCGGATCGTCCACGCCATGCGCCTCGGCTTCGGCGTGGGCTGGACCTACATCATCCTGGCCGAGATGGTCGCCGCCGAACGGGGCCTGGGCAACATCATCATCGTGGCCCAGCGCCGCGGGCCCCGGGAGCACATCTACCTTGTGCTGGTGGTGATCGTGATGATCGCCTACCTCACCGACAAGTTCTGGGTGGTGCTCAGCCGCTACCTCTTCCCGTACCAGGAGGCGCGATGAGCGTTCCCCCCGAAAAGAAGCTCCCGCCCGTGATCGAGTTCCGCGACGTGGCCAAGGTGTTCAACCCGGGCACGCCGCGCGAATACAAGGCTCTGGAACACCTCAATTTCTGCATCGAGGACCTGCCGGGGAAGGGCGAATTCATCACCATCCTGGGTCCGTCGGGCTGCGGCAAGAGCACGGCGCTCAACCTCCTGGCCGGCTTCCAGGAGGTGTGGCCCCCCACCGCCGGCGAGATCCTGGTACGCGGCCAGCCGGTGACGGCTCCGGGCGTGGACCGAGGTATGGTCTTTCAGAAGTACAGCTCCTTCCCCCACCTCACGGTGCGCCAGAACGTCCGCTTCGGCATGGAGCTGAACCGGCGCCGGGAGGGCCTGGGGGAAGACGAGATCGAGGGCCGGGCCATGGACTGGATCGGGAAGGTAGGCCTGGCGCCGCACGTCGACAAATACCCCCACCAGCTCTCCGGCGGCCAGCAGCAGCGCGTGGCGCTGGCGCGCACCCTCGTGTGCCGCCCGAAGATCATCCTCATGGACGAGCCGTTCTCGGCGCTGGATGAGCCCACCCGGCTGGAGATGCAGAGCCTGGTGGTGGAGCTGTGGCAGCAGGTGGAGGCCACCGTGCTGCTGGTGACCCACTCCATCATCGAGGCGGTCTACCTCGGCGACCGCGTCTGGATCTTCTCCCAGGCGCCGGGGCGGATCGCGCGGGAAATCACCCAGACGCCGGCGGCGGTGCCGGGCGAGCCGCCCAACGTGCTCCAGCAGCAGCCGGCGTTCCTGGAGGCGGTGGAACGGGTCTCGGCGATCTTCCTCAAAATCGAACAAGGTGAAGCGGAGAGCTGATGGCCAAGGACCTGCTGGGCTACTGGGACTACGTCAAGGCCGCCTTCCACTGGAAGGTGGATATCCCGTGGCTGGGCAAGATGCCGCTCAACAAGGTGATGCTGGCGGGCCTCGTCATCCTCGGGTTCATCAACCCGGGCTTTTGGCTCCTGGGTGCGGCGGCCGAGGCGGGTTTCCTGCTGCTGGTGGCGGGCAACGACCGGTTTCAGAACCTGGTGAAGGCCACCCGACTGCAGGCGTCCGCGGAGAACTGGGCCGAGCGCCAGGCGGCGATGCTGACCGCACTGGACGGACGGTCGCAAGAGCGCTACCGGCGGCTGCTCGAGACGGGCGCCGCGGTGCTTCACAGCTCGGGGCCGCTGGCGGGCAAGGACACCGCCGGCGATCTGCGCGCCGGCAGCCTGAACCAGCTCCACTGGATGTTCCTCAAGCTCCTCGTGTCGCAGGGGCGCATCCGCGACATCCTGGCGCAGACCTCGAAGCAGGACCTGGAGCGTGAGATCGATGACCTGACCCAGCGCCTGGCCAGGGAGGACCCGGCCTCGGCGGTGGCCCGCTCGGTGCAGGGGACGCTGGACATTCAGAAGCGGCGCCTGGGCAACATCCTCCAGGCCGAGTCGAGCCTGCAGGTGATCGAGGCGGAGCTGGACCGGATCGAGAAGCATGTGACGCTGCTCCGCGAGGAGGCGCTGGTCACGAGCGACCCGGCGCAGCTCTCCGACCGGCTCGACGGGGTGATGGAGTCGCTCCAGGGCACCTCGAAGTGGATGGCCGAGAACAACGAGCTTTTCGGCAGCCTCGAGGAGGTGGGCATGCCGCCCACCCTCATCGACCGCGCACTGCGGGACAAGGAGCAGGAGTGACGCCATGGGCAAGGTGACACTGCCGGACTGGGCGCAGGGCATGCGGGAAATCTTCCGGGCGGAGACGGTTTCGCAGTTCATCCTGCACGGTAACGTCAACGACCTGGTGCCCCACCGCGAGGACGACGCGCTGCGCTTTCTGACCCTGGGCGACTACCTGGCCGAGGTGCTGTTCCAGCCCTTCGACGTGGTGCTGTTCTACGACCGCGGCCGCGGCATCCGCCTGGCCAAGGGGGCGGATCACTTCCACGCCTTCCTCAAGGTCATGGACAAGTTCCACGGCTCGCGCTACGCCTCCGACGCCGCCGCCGGCCGCAACCCCGACCGGGCGCTGGACTCGCCGGGGCTGCTGCCGCGGTCGCCGGCCCAGGCGCTGGAGCTCATCGACCGGTTTCTCAACGGCGTCGTGGCCGCCTCGCGCAACCCGAAGGCGGCCGGCCCGCGCTCGGTGGCGGTGGTGGTGCCGTTCGCCCACTTCATCGTGCCGCGGGGCGAGTCGCTGTACCTGAGCGGCGAGATCGGGGCCAACCTCATCAAGATCCGCAACTGGGCCGAGGATCCGGCCATCATGGGCGCCAACATCGCCACGGTGCTGGTGAGCGAGAACCTGCTGGACCTGAGCGCCTACCTCACCGACAGCCCCGCCAGCGGCAAGATCCAGGTGCCCATGCCCGGCGCCGACGACATCCGCGAATACGTGGAGCGGCTGGTGGCCGGCGAGCCCGACTTCGCCGCGCTGTGTGAGGTGGACGTGCCGACGCTGGCGGCCAAGCTGGTGGGGCTGAACCGCGTCCAGGTGCGCAACCTGGTGCTGCGGGCGGTGCGCAACCAGGAGAAGCTGACGCTCAAGTACCTGACGCGCCTCAAGAAGGAGACCATCGAGAAGGAGTCCATGGGGCGGCTGGAGTTCATCGAGTCGCGCCGCACCCTGGACGACGTGGCCGGCCATCACGAGGCCAAGCGCTGGCTGCGCGAGGACGCCCAGCTCATCCGGCGGGGCGTGGCCAACGCTCTCCCCATGGGCTACCTCATCACCGGCCGCATCGGCACCGGCAAAACGTGGCTCGTGGAGTGCTTTGCCGGCGAGTGCGGCATCCCCATGGTGGAGCTGAAGAACTTCCGCGAGAAGTGGGTGGGCGCCACCGAGGGGAACCTGGAGAAGATTTTCACCATCCTCCACGCCCTGGGGCAGGTGATGGTGTTTGTCGACGAGGCCGACCAGGCCACGGGCCGCCGCGGCGGCGGCGAGGGGGACTCAGGCCTGTCGGGCCGCGTGTATGGGATGCTGGCCAAGGAGATGGCCGACACGGCCAACCGCGGCCGGATTTTCTGGATCTTCGCCACCAGCCGACCCGACATGGTGGAGGTGGACCTCAAGCGTCAGGGCCGTCTCGACGTGCACATCCCGCTGTTTCCCCCCGTCGATCCCGCCGACAAACGGGAGCTGTTTCTGGCCATGGCCCGCAAGCTCCGGCTGGACTTGCGGCCCGAGGACATGCCCGAGCTTGCCTCCGATCAGCCGGTGAGCGGCAACGAGCTCGAGGGACTGCTGGTGCGCACCGTCCGCCGCCACGCCCTCCAGAGCAGCCCAGTCGTCCCGCCTGCGAGCAGCCCAGTCGTCCCGCCTGAGGGTAAACCCATCGCCCCGCCCCCCGCCGGCTCGATGAAATCCCTGGCCGAGATCCTCCGGGACGAAGTGGCCGGGTTCCGTCCGTCGGCCCACACGGCGCGCCTCGAGATGATGGACCTGCTGGCGGTGAAGGAGTGCACCGACGACCGGTTCCTCCCGCCGCGATTCCGGGAGCTCTCGCCCGAGGAGATCGATCGCCGCCTCGCCGCCCTCACCTTCGGCGGGAGATAACCGACCGATGGCCGGATTTTCCGAAACCGGTTGCGTTAGCTCCCGGATGCCCCAACACTGAGTGCGGGAAGGGCGGGATGAAGACGCGGTCTCACGGCGGTCAACGGATATTCCCCGCGGGGCGGGCGTGGATTCGCCGAAGCGGGCTGTTGGTGCTGGATGGCTGGGATCGGCTCCGGGGCCGGCGACCGCCCCTGCTGCCGCCGCGACGGCTGATGGAAGACGTGGGTTGGGGGGCGTTCCGCGAGTTCGGCGAGGCGTTCCTGGAACAGGCGCGGGAGCTGGGCGGACTGCGGCCGTCGGACCGCGTGCTGGAAATCGGCTGCGGCGTCGGGCGGATGGCGATCCCGATGGCGGATTACCTCAGCACCGGCGCCTATGAGGGGCTGGATGTCAACCGTCGGGCCGTCCGTTGGTGCCAACGCCACGTCACCCCGCAGTACCCCGATTTCCGGTTCCACTTCGTGGACCTCTACAACCAGCGCTACAACCGGCGGGGGAGCATCCCGGCCGCATCCTTCCGCTTCCCCTATCCCGACGAGGCCTTCGACTTCGTGTTCCTGACCTCGGTGTTCACGCACATGCTGCCGCCGGACCTGCGCCATTACATCGCGGAGATCGCCCGGGTCCTCCGCCCCGGCCGCCGTTGCCTGCTGACCCTGTTCTTGCTGGACGATGTCGCCTCCGGCTTGGTGGCGGCGGGCGGGGGCCTGCCCCGGTTTTCCTTCCCGCTGGACGGAGCGCCGTTCGCCTGCCGGATCGCGGATCGCCGCAATCCGGAAGCGGCCATCGCCTACCCGGAGGCCGATCTTCTGGAATGGCTCTCGGCGGGGGGGCTGCCGGCCGTGCCGCCCATTCACTATGGCACCTGGTCGGGCCGCGCTGACGGCCGCTGGTACCAGGACGTGCTGGTGGTCGAGCGCGTCCAGGACCGGGACCACCGCTGCGCCGCCGCCGATTCCTCGTGTCCGACAGCATGATTTTGAATTAATCCTTCACCCTATATCCGATCACCCATTCACCATCTCTTCCAGCGCAAAGTCCACCGCGGCGCGGGCGTGGATGGCCAGCGTGTCAAACAGCGGCACCCCCGCGGCGGTATCGGCCTGGAGAAGGAGCGGAATCTCGGTGCAGCCGAGGACGACCCCCTCGGCGCCGCAAACCACCAATTGGCCGATAA
>JAAYUB010000049.1 GCA_012517875.1 Acidobacteriota bacterium
CAGTCCGGCCAGCTGCAGCGCCGCACGGCCCGTGAAGTATCCGGCGGCTCCGGCGGCCTGCGCATGATGCAGCGCGGCCGGCAGTGCGCAGGCGACCCCCTGCCGGCGCAACACACCGCGCGATTCAATCCGGACCAGCCCCGCGGCCGCCCAGTACCGGCAGGTCTGCCAGGCGGCGTCCCGGGAGAGTCGCGCCACGGCGCGGAATTCCCCCAGCCCGAACCAGACCGGCATCACGGCCAGAATCTCCTCGCGCTGCTGATAGACGGAATACACCATGGATCGGGACTTTCCCGCCCGATTATTTCAAAACTCGTGTTTAAAAACAATTGAATCTTACAGCGCTTCGTGGCATGATGATCCGTCATTGGCGACTCTGTCCGCGAGGTTGTATTCATGAACCGGTTACCTTATATCGTATTGATTTTAATCGTCTCCACAATCTTCGTTCCCGCCCAGATCGAGGAGCGCTTCCAGTACGGACTCAAGTTCGGCGTCGTTCAAAACCAGTTCGATGCCATCCCCGATTCCCCCCTGAATCCGTTCGAATCGCTGGAGATCGACGGCCGCACCGGTTTCATGGCCGAGGCGTTCTACGACTACCAACTCCTGCCCGACAAGATGCCGCCCCTGCACATGACCTTTGGGCTGGGCTACAAACTCCTGATCATGCGCGGCCAGTTCATGACCGCCGGCGATCCCCCGGTGACCGGAGACTTTCACAACTATTTCCACACGTTGGATTTCCCGGTAGGCGTGAAGATGGTCTTCAAGCAGTTCAACGGGCGTCCGTTCGTGGGCGCCGGTCTGCAGATGGACGCCATCGTCGGTGAAACCGTGAGTTCGGGCGGCACCCATGGAACGGCTGACGAAGCGCTGCCGGATTTCGAGACAATTCCCGACTACCGGACCCGTTTCAACACGGGGGTTTACTTCAACGCGGGCTTCGAGATACCCTCCACCAATTATTTGTACGTCTTCGAGTTCCGTTACATCCGCTGGAGCCGTGACAACTTCGACGCCGAGACCTCGTTCTACGAGCGAAGCAACGGCGAGATCCAGTGGACGTTCGGAGTCAAAATCCGCTGAGCGCAAGCCGGGTGCTCGGCCTGCCGCGTCTTTTCCTTGATTCAATTCCAGTGAGGCATTCATGAGAATTACTACCATCGGCGTGTTGGGGTGCGGTCAGGTGGCGCAAGGGATCGCCCAGAACGTCGCCCACGCCAAACTCGACGTGGTCATGTGGGACGAACAGGAGAACTGGCTGCGCGGCGGCGTCGCCGGTATCGAACTCGCCATCGATCACGAGATCAGCCGCTGGGGACTGACCGTCGGCGACAAGAAGGCCATCCTGAAGCGCATCAAAACCACGACGAACCGCCAGGATCTGAAGGCGGCCCAGATCCTGATCGAGGCCAAGGGACAGACCTTTGAGGAGAAGCGGGATCTTTTCCTCGAGATGGAGTCTGTCTGCCCCGAAACCACCATGTTCATGACCAACACCACCACCATCTCGATCTCCGACATCCAGCGCCACCTCCGCCTGCCCGAGCGCCTCATCGGCCTGCACTTCATCCTCCCCATCCCCGCCAGCGTCATCGTGGAAGTCGTGAAGGGGATCCGAACCTCCGAAGCGGTGGTCCACGAGACGAAACGCCTCATGGACACCCTGGGCAAGCGCGCTATCGAAATCTACGAGTATCCGGGCTTCGTCACGTCCCGCATCATCCTGCCCATGATCAACACGGCGGTCCAGGTCCTGATGGAGGGCCTCGCCACGGCCGACGACATCGACGACGCCATCCACCTCGGCTACAATCTGTCGCTCGGCCCGCTGGCGCTGGCCGACCAGATTGGGATCGACGTGGTGCTGGATTCCCTCGACTCCATCTACCGCAACCTCGGCGACCCCACGTACCGGCCCAGCCCGCTGTTGCGCAAGATGGTCCGCGAGGGCAAGCTCGGCCTGAAGTCCGGCGAGGGCTTCTTCAAGTATGACGAACGCAGGCGGCGAGTCGCCAAGGCGTAAAGGGGTGCAGTCATGATCGTTCTCACACTGAACTGCGGCAGCTCGACGGTCAAGTACAAGCTCATCGACACCACCACCCAGAAAAACCTGGCCGTGGGCAAGGCGGATCGGGTGGGCATGATGGGCGCCATCATCGACGTGGAGCGTCCCGGCGGCGAAAAAATCGTCCGCGAGACCGAACTGCTGGACCACGCCATGGCCATCTCGGCGATCATCCGCCTGCTGGTGGAGCCGGAGCTCGGCATCCTCAAGAGTCTGGACGAGATTCAGGCGATCGGCCACCGGGTGGTACACGGCGGTGAGACGTTCACCGGCTCGGTGCGAATCACCGACGCCGTGGTCCAGACCCTCAAAGACAACATTCAGCTGGCCCCGCTGCACAATCCGCCCAACATCGTGGGCATCGAGGCGGCGATGGCCATCCTGCCCAACGTTCCCATGGTCGGCGTGTTCGACACCGCCTTCCATACCACCATGCCGGAGCACGCCTACATCTACCCCATTCCGTATGCG
Source organism: Acidobacteriota bacterium (assembly GCA_012517875.1). Lineage (NCBI taxonomy): Bacteria > Pseudomonadati > Acidobacteriota > Acidobacteriota bacterium. The sequence continues at coordinate 2,543 of JAAYUB010000049.1, forward strand.
CTCTACAAGAAGTACGCCATCCGACGCTACGGCTTCCACGGGACCTCCCACTTCTACGTCGCCCGCCGCGCGTGCGAGATCCTCAAAACCAAGGCGAGTGAGACCAACCTGATCACGCTGCACCTGGGGAACGGCGCCAGCGCCACCGCCGTCCGGGGAGGGAAATCTGTGGATACCACGATGGGTTTCACGCCGCTGGAAGGGCTGGTAATGGGCACCCGTTGCGGCGACATCGACCCGGCCATCATCATCCACATCATGGACCAGGAAAAGATCTCCGTCCGCGAAGCGAACAACCTGCTCAACAAGTTCAGCGGCCTGATCGGCATCTCCGGGCAATCCAGCGACATGCGCGACCTCGAGGACCTTTATCAGAAGGGCGACAAGCAGGCCCGTCTCGCCATCGACATCTACGCGTACCGGATCAAAAAGTACATCGGTGCCTACGCGGCCGCCTTGGGTCAGTTGGACTGCATCGTGTTCACCGCCGGCATAGGGGAAAACAGCCCCCTGATCCGGGAAAAATCCATCGACGGGCTGGATCGCCTGGGCATCAAGCTGGACAAGAAGCGCAACGACGGCCTGCGCGCCAAGGAAGCCGTCATCTCCACCGACGACTCTCCGGTCAAGGTGCTCGTGGTGCCCACCAACGAGGAACTGGTCATCGCTATGGACACGGCCGAGATCGTGTCCGGGAAAAAATCTACTTGATTTTCCTGAAATATCACATATAATTGACACAAATAAGCGAGACGCCTGTCTTGCTTATTCAACAGCCTAAGCCCTAGCTCCCCCCTGGCTAGGGTTTCTTTTTATCCAATTATTTCAATAATTTAACTTAATATGCGGCAGGTTCCGCGGTGCTTGGATTCGACGGGTTCAGTTGCGTCGC
>JAAYUB010000050.1 GCA_012517875.1 Acidobacteriota bacterium
ATGATGATCGTCGACCGGGCGGGGGCGAACGTCCGCCACGCGCAGGTGACCGACCTGCCCGACACGCTGCGGCCGGGCGACCTGCTGGTGCTCAACGACACCCGGGTCATTCCCGCCCGGCTGTTCGGTGTCAAGGCGGACGGCGGCGCCGCCGTGGAGCTCCTGCTGCTGCGCCGGCTTGACGACGGGACCTGGAAGGCGATGGTCCGCCCCGGCCGCCGGCTGCGGGACGGGGCGGAGATTCGCCTGCCGGCCGGTGCCCGGGCGCGCGTCGCCGGCGCCTTCGACGACGGCACCCGGGCCATCGCGCTGGACACACCGGTGCCGCTGGACGAATATCTGGACGCCTATGGCGCCACGCCGCTCCCGCCCTACATCCGTCGCACCGGCTCTCAGGACGAGGCCTTCCACCGCCTCCGCTACCAGACGGTCTTCGCGCGGGAGCCGGGTTCGGTGGCGGCGCCCACCGCCGGACTCCACTTCACGCCGGCGGTGCTGCATCGTTTGGCGCAGCTGGGAGTTGAGACCGTCACTCTGACGCTCCATGTGGGACTGGGCACCTTCAAGCCGGTCCAGGTTGAGGACATCACCCGGCACCAGATGGATCCGGAGGGCTACACGCTGACCCACGACGCGGCCGCCCGGATTCAGGCGGCGCGCGAGGCGGGGCGGCGGGTGGTGGCGGTGGGGACGACGGTGACGCGAACGCTGGAACATCTGGCCCGCAGCCGCGACGGCCGGATCGTCCCCGGCAGCGGCTGGACCAGCCTGTTCATCTATCCCGGTCACGAGTTCCGGGTCGTGGGCGCTTTGCTCACAAACTTCCACCTGCCGGGATCCACCCTGTTGATGTTGGTGGCGGCGTTCGCGGGGCGAGAGTTCATCCTCTCATGCTACCGCCAGGCGGTGGACGCCGGGTACCGCTTCTACAGCTACGGCGACTGCATGCTCATCGTCTGACCCGGGCGCGGCCCGTTCGCCGCTCAGGGGATCCCCACGTATGCGCTCATTCGCGTCCAGTCCTCGGTGATGAACAGCAAGTCGCCCACGATGGGTTGGGCGGATTCCACGAGCAACCAGGCGATGGACGCTGACCCGGGATCCGTCGGATCAATATAGCCCAAAAATTTTCCACGCGCGGGGATGGTGTTGGCGTAGTAGCCCAGGTACGAACCGTTCGACGAATAGTAATGGACCGTGAACGCGGTTTGGACGGCCGCCGTGTTGACGAAACCGAGCAGGTTGATGTCCCACGCGGTGCCGATCTTGACCACCGGAAAAACCAGATCGGTGGCGCCGGCATGCACCCCCGGCAGCCCGTCGAACAGGTAGTCCCGCGGATCGCCCGTGGCGCGCATGGACAATTCGAAGCCCAGCAGCGGCTGCGTGGCGCTCACCTTCATGTACGCGGCGTCGGGGTCGGCCTCCGCCAGGCCGCAGGCCACCCAGATCTCGCGGGTGATCTGCTGCAACGGCAGGATCGCCGCGGGCCAGTAGCGCTGGACCAGGCGGGTCCCCGAGAAATCAAACAGCTCGATGAGCACGTTGACCGGCTGGGTGGACAGGTTGGAGAAGGTGATCCCGGTGTAGAAATTCTCCGGATAAGGGACGCTGTTGTAATACACCGTGTAATTGGCGGTCGGAGACAGGCTGTCCCCCTCGGCGGGCGCCGACTTGGCGCTGTCGCCGAGATATACCGCCGGCATGCCGGCCAGCCCGAGGTCGATGAAGGATCCGAAGATTTCAAATCCCACCAGCGGCTGGCTGGACGTGACGGTGATGAACCGGATGAGCGACGGGGTGATCCCGTCGAAAATGCTCGCCAGGAGCCGGACGTACTTGGCGGAGACACCGATGTACTGGGTGTGCCGGGACAGGAAATTGCCGTTTTCGTCGTAGGCATCGAGCCACACCGTCGCCGGGGCGTCGCCCACGTTGATCAGGGTGATGCCGGTGTAGTAAATGTCGTTCTGGACGACGAACGGAAAGATCATCTCATCCGAGCCGGCGGCGAACATGGGCACGGTGACGTAGGACGTGCCGTCCCGGGTCCCGAATTCCAGGGTGCCCGCCAGTTCCGACTCATGGTTCATCCGCACCCAAAGGCCCTGAGCCAGTGCCTGCGAACTGAAGATTGTCGAAACATCGCAGGTGAACAATGCGTTGGGCGCCAGGTTCCGCAGGGTCCAGGTCTCCACCAGCGCTCCCGGCTCGTTGAACGCCAAGAAATCGACGTCGGTGGTGACCAGACCGGTGTTGACCACCGTCAGGCGGGTCCACCAGGTGGCGTCGCTGGCCACATGGCCGGCGATCAGGGATGCGTGCTCGGGCGGCGGCGGCTCGTCCGATGCGGTGAACGCCTTGATGCAGACGTTGGTGTTCGGATAACTGGTGGTGATGTCCGTCCAGGTGGTGCCCGTGGAGCTGGTGAAGCTCTCGCCGGGGTTGGCGGTGGCGGTGGTGGAATAGCCGGCGACCGGCATCTCCAATGCCAGCGGATAGTTGTAGCCGGGCGTGTTGACGCGAATCACCACCGAAAACTTCGTCCCGGCGGTCACCGCGACCGTTGACGGCAGGGGCAGGGTGTAATAGCCGGGGTTGGCCAGCGTCCCCTGCAGGTGGGCCGCCTGGGTACCGCTGGTGGGCGAGGCGCCGACGTTGGTGTAGACGTACGCGTCGTAGGTGGTTCCGGCGCTGAGGGCATAGAACGACACGGCCGCCAAATTCTCCGACGCATCGGCGGTGAAGATGTTGGCCGCCCAGGCGGTGGTGGAAAAGTAACCAAACATCTGGGTCAGGCCCAGCGGGTCATACTGGTAGCAGGCGGAGTAGTTGGTCACGGATTCGATGCCGGTGTACACGTTGAGGCTGGTGGCGACGTTGGCATCGTAGTAGGAAATGTAGAAGTACCCGTTGTCGCCGAACGCCGTGCCCCAGCTGTTGCGGATGAGGAAGGCCCCGTCTCCCGGCGGCACGGTTTTGAAGTTGTTCCGGTCGTAGGCGTCATTCCAGCCGATGATGGTCACGGCATGGTTCGGGTACGCCTTGCCTGAGAAATAGTATGCGTCGGTGGTGGTGTTGAAGGCGGCGTCGCTCCAGTACATGGCGGTGTACACGCCCCCGATGTCCATGACGGCCTGCTTGATGTTGGCGTTGTCGAGCGGACCACTCCGGTCGGGAATGATGACGGTTTCCTGGATGTGCTTTCGCGGCGCCAGGCCGGGCGGCGAGTAGTCCGAGTAGGGATTGTACGGGTCGTCGGCTTCGGCGACAGGACCGCTCCAGCGGGTGAGATACGCGAGCGCCATCCAGTGATTGCCACCTCCGGTGCAGCCGTCCGGATCGAAGCCGGCGGTGTTCTTGAAGTTGTTTTCCGAAATGTCCAGCGTCTCGCCGGGCAGCAGCGTGGTCTCGATTGAGGCGCTGGTGGCGAAAGCCCAGCACGTGCCGCATGGATTCTGGTTTCGGATCGGGGGGACCCGACCCAACGTCCGGAGGTCGTAGCTGGCCGGCGGCGCCGCCTTGGCGCGGTCCTGAAAAATTCTCTGCCCCGTCAGGTGCGACAGGTCGACGGGCGAGGGAATCAGGCCCAGCGGCCAGCCATCCCGGCTGGTCGTGAGCGGCCGGCCGGCTTGCTGATAGGCGATGAAATCGGCCGGCATGGGTGCGAGCCGGGGTGTTGCGGGCGTCTCCAGGTCGCTCGCTGACACCACGCTGCCGAGAAACACGGTGGCGATCACACAGGCCCACACGATGCGACTCCGATGTCTGGCCATGGGGCACCCCCTGCCGTTGAATCGGGAGTAGATTACAGCGGAATTGTATCAAAAGATGGCAGTGGCACGCAATCGGCGAGGCCGGGCCGGAGGGCGAGGGACGGAGGGCTCGATGAGGGGCGGAGGTGTATCGGTGTGCTTGTCAGGGGGCCGGCTGGAGAGTACAATGAGCGCATTGAATATAAACGACAGACTGGTCGATGATGCAGGTTCCGGCGGCTTCCGGGTGCCGCCGGGCATGTTCAACAGCCCATGGGAGGAGGATCCATGCCGAGGAAACTGGTGGAGATTCTGCTGGCCCTGGCGGGTGTGAGTTTTCTGCTGGCCGTCTTGATCCGCTTTAAAATCTTGTCCGTGGCCATGCTCAACATCGCCCCCCACACCTTCCTGAATGTCACCGAGATCCTGCTCGTCGCCGCAGTGGCTGTGGGTGTTTACGGGCTGCTGCCGGCGCCGGCGAAGGTCGAGAAGAAGGAGTAGGCTCGACCGCAGGCCGCTGCGCCACCCGATCCGGACGGTGGAAGCGGCCAACGCCCTCCCGGTCGGCGGTATCAGCGGGACGCCGAACGGCCGTGCCGGTCAATCTCGTCCTGCCAGCGGGCGGCTAATGTCCGGCGTGCGCTCCGGATGGCCGCGTGAGCTGGCAGGCGGCGTTCCACGCCCAGGATCCGGTGGACGGTTACGATCCCCAACAAGGCATTGCTCAGAAATACCGCATCCGCGGCGGCCAGATCGCGGGGGGTCAACACCGCTTCTCGAGCCCGCCCCCCCTCCAGCAGCAGGCGGCGGATGACGCCCGGTAGCGCACCGTCGGCTGCTCGCGGCGTCAGCGCCTCCCCGTGGCGCACCACGTACAGCGTCGTCCGGCTCCCGTCGCACAGCCGGCCGGACGTGTTCAGGACGACGGCCTCGTCGGCACCCGCTTGGCGGGCCGCCTGAATCAGGCGCATGTTCTCCAGGTAGGACATGGTCTTGTGCCGACTCAGCGGGCTGGCTGCGTGGCGGCGCCATTGGTCGAACACCAGCAGCGTGGCCGGGTTGCGCATCGACCGCGGCGGCCGGCCGAACCAGACCATCAACCGCCCGTCGGCGGCGACGAGTTTCAGCGCGCCGTCAGCGCCGGCGGGCACCGCGTGGCTGACGGCGAATCGCCGGACGGTGTCTGCGTCGGGCGGCGGCGGCAGATCCAGCGCGGCCAGTCCGTCGCGGAGACGCTCCAGGTGCAGCTTCAGCAACAGGGGCACGCCGGCCGCAACCCGGACGGTCTCGAAGAGCCCGTAGCCGTGCTGCAGCGCGGAGCACGGCAGGTCGACGGTGGTCTCGGTCGTCAGCTCAAGCATGCGACGATGGACCTCCCCTTGGCGACGGTCTCCAGATATTCGGCCGCCGGGTCGGAGTCCCACACCACGCCGCCACCGACGCCGAAGCGCAGCTCGCCGCCCGCTTCCCAGCAGGTCCGGATGGCGATGTTGAAGTCGCATTGCCCGAAATCGGCGCTGAGCCAGCCGATGGCGCCGGTGTAGACCTGGCGCGGCAGCGCCTCCAGCTCCCGGATGCGGATCATGGCGGCCAGCTTGGGGCAGCCGGTGATGGACCCGCCGGGGAACAGCGCGGCCAGCAGACCGCCCAGACCCAGACCCGGCACCGGCGCGCCCACCACGTCCGCCACCAGGTGGTGAACGTTGGCGAATGTCTCCAGGCGCGGATACGCCGCCACGGTGACCGACGGTGCGACACACACCCGGGACAGGTCGTTGCGGATCAGATCGGTGATCATGGCCAGCTCCGCCAGGTCCTTGGCGCTCCCCAGCAGCTCGCGGCGCCGCCGGCCGTCCTCGTTTCCGTCCGCTCCCCGGCCGATGGTCCCCTTGATGGGCTGGGCCAGCAGGCGCCCCTCGCGGAGCCGGACGAAGCGCTCGGGCGACGACGAGATCACCGTGAAACCGGCGTCGGCCAGAAAGGCGGAGAACGGCGCAGGGTTGGCGGCGAAGAGGCGGCGGGCGAACTCCAGCCGGGAGCCGGAAACGGCCCAGCGCTCCTGGCGGGTCAGATTCACCTGGTACACGTTGCCGCGGCCGATCTCGGACCGGATGGCGGCCACCTTGTCGCGGTAGGCGGCCGGGGTGTCGGTGTCGCTGATCTTGCGCGCCCGGAACGGGCCCGTGCCAAGGTCGATGAGATCTGGGGGGGCGGCATCCACGCTGTCCAGAGACCGATGGCCGGTGTACAGCCGCCGGCGCGCCTGGTCGTATAGCTCCATCTCGCGGTAGAGCACAAACCGGCAGTCCGGCAACGGAAGGGCGCCTGCCTGCGGCTCCGGCAGCAACCGCTCGAACCGGCGACCGCACTCGTAGGCGATGTAACCGAGCCAGTCGGGACCAATGGGTGGGGCATCCCCGCGCCGCGTCATTGTCACGGCCGGCAACTCGTGGCTGTGGGACACAAGCAGCGGGCCCCGCCCCAGGAGGATCCAATCGCCCGGACCGTAGAACAGGGCGCAGGGGCGCGCGTCCACGAGGCCGAAGAAATCGTCAACCGTCAGGACCGCCTCGTGCCGCACCCACTCTTCACATACGACCGCTGAGCACATGGGCCATCATCTCCCGTCCGTGTTCGGTGAGGAAGGACTCGGGGTGAAACTGGACGCCGGCCAGGGGCAGCGTCCGGTGCCGCACCGCCATGGGGACCCCGTCCGGACCCGTGGCGGCGACATCAAAGACCGGCGGCAGCTCCGTCACCTGCAGAGAGTGGTAGCGGGCCACCCGGACGGGGTTGGGAATACCGGCGAAGAGCCCCCGGCCGTCGTGCCGCACGGGCGACGTCTTGCCGTGGACCGGCTCCGCCGCCGCCGCCACCCGGCCGCCGAACGCCGTGACCATGACCTGCATGCCCAGGCAGATGCCGAACAGGGGCACCCGTCCGGCGAAGGTGCGTACCACTTCGGACGACAGGATGGCCTCCTCCGGGCTGCCGGGGCCGGGCGAGATGACGATGAGCTCGGGCGCCAGCGCCTCGACCTCCGCCAGTGTCAGCGTGTCGGCTCGACGCACGCTCACCGTCACAGGAAACGTTTCCAGCAGGTGCTTCACGTTGTAGGTGAACGAGTCGAAGTTGTCCAGGATCAGGATCCGCTGCATGCCGGGCCTCGGGGAGTCGCTGAATCCGATTATATGACGGACATCGGACATCGGACATCGGAAATCGGCCGATATGTCCAAACATGTAGGCCCGTTGTGTCGAGTTGAAATAACGGGACTATCGATTCAGCGTATCGGGTCTCTCGTGGACGGACAACCTGAAAAAGCCAGACACCCGTTCGATGGCCGCTTCGTCCCGATGGAACGGTGTGTCTTGATGGGACGCGCGACTGGCGCTACTCCGGCCGTTTCGAGTGGATGATCCGCAGCACTTCGGCGATTTGCTCCCGTGAATATCGTACCGGCCCAAAATCGACCACCTGGAACGAAATCTCCGATTCGATCCCGTAAATCCGAATCAATGCGATTAGAGCCAGATCGCAGATCCGATGGTAAAACACGCTCGGTCTGGGAGCGATATTGAGCGCATCCCGCTCGTCGTCCAATAACGGTATCAGAGTGTCCGTCCAAGCCTCTCGCTTCAAATACTCCAGGCACTTGATGGCGAAGACCCGGGGCAGGATCTCCGGGGTGAAGGCCATCAGGCGGAGCTGTTCCGTCGCCTCGGCATCGCCCAATTTGACCATGGCCATCCAGCAGGCCTGGACGATGGCAGGCGCATAGAAAACGTTGTGGGGCGGATGGGGTGACGTCTCTTTTAGGATCAGGGCGTGAGCGGCCTTGTCCCTCTGCTCCCGGAGCCGGGGGATCCAGGCGGGATCGCCCCAGTCGCCCACGATCTTGAAGGCGTCGTCGCAGCGGTCTTCCCAGCGGCACGCCTGCCGGTAGATGGCCTCGATGGATTCCGCCGTGCAGCGCTGAAACAACACGTCTCTGGGAAACAGGGTCAGACCGATGATCGCCGAGCGCCTGATGTCGCCCTCATCGTCTTGCAGCTTGAACAGAAGAAAAGGGATGGCGTCTGGATGCTTGGCATTAGTCAATGCTGAAGTAATACGACGTCGAACAAACGGGTCCGGATCATTGAGAAAGGGTTTGGCAAGAGCCGGATCACTTCGGATAATGCTGGTCAGATGCTGGAACAGGGTGAGATCCCCCGCTTTCAATCTATCCAAGGTGCGGGCCAATTCTGCTTCAGCGTCATTTTGAGGCGCGGAACCAAGCACCCCGACGCTGCAAAAAAAGACGAATAATAGACACACCCGCCAGGAGGGACTGAGTCGTTGCATGTGCAGTGCCTTTGACTGAAAAATCACGCCAATCTGTCGATGCAACAACTTAGACCCCTGAATTGTGTGTTCGGATCACAACCTTGGTGGTCGGTAGGCTAATCTGATCCCAGTGGATTGTACAGTGAATACTGCCGGAGAAAATGAACGGGCGTTTCTGACTGCTCAGAAACGCCCGTGGATATTGGTGCCGAAGGTGGGAGTCGAACCCACACGAACCTTGCGGTCCGCTGGATTTTGAGTCCAAAAAGCGATTCCTGAAAAACCCTTAACTTTCAGTGTATTATGTTTGTGATCAATAAGTTGTATGAGAAATCAGATGATATCAGATGCTCTGATTAGTTACGATTAGTGCTGCTTGATTACGATGTGATGCCGAAAATTTGGGGAAAAGCGTTTCGGTCACACTCGGTGAGATAGACCTGGATTGTCTAATCCAACTGATGTTCTAGCGAACTCACCTTCGAAGATTGTGTGACATTGGAGACTTGACATGATGACTTGGGCAACTCATAATTTTCCCACCGTGCTTTCGAGCAGAAATTCCGCAGCTCTCACTAAACTTCTTGGGAGAGTTTAGTGAAGCTCATAGATATCATTCTCTCATGTAGGGTTTGGGGGTTCTGTGTATGCCACTTTTTCATCTAGGGAGCGGTTCACAGAGCAAGTTTAAGATAATCGTGTAAATGGACTCGTTGAGGCTGTGCCAAATCAATTTCATTCTATAAGGAGGCTAACGATGAGGGGGCGAACGGTATGGCTGCTTATTGGCCTGCTACTGCTGTTTCCAACGACAATTTGTACGCAGGACACACAGGAGAGCACGCCGGAAGATCTGGTAAACGAGAAAGCAGAATTAGCCGGCACGGTAGAGAAGAGCAATCAAGTCGCTTACCACCTCTCTTCGGGGGTTGGAACGTCGGTCTCACCTCTTTGGGGTGTTTGCACATTGGGGGCCTACAATTATTTTAAGACAGATTCAGAGCTCAGGAACAGCCTGCCCTGGTATTACAGCCCATATCTTTTTGTTCCGGGTCTTGTAATCTTGATTCTCATCTTGCTGAAGGATGTTTTGTGTTCTGCCTTTCCAGCTGTTAAGAAGCCCATGGACGCTGCTGAATTGTTTGAGAACAAGGTCAGTGGACTCATTGCTGCACCTGGGGTTGTTGTGGGGTTGTGGGAGTGTTTTGCTGTTCCAGCCGGAGGAGCAATTGCGCAGGTATTGAATTTCATCGAACCTGTGGCGTATGCCAGCAGTGCGGCTGAGACTTCAACTATCTCGGGAACTTTTGTTCTCGTGGGTGGCGTTCTTGTCAGCGTTGTTGGTTTGATTGTTTATGCGGTGGTTTGGACGGCGAGCAATGCAATCAACGTACTGATGTTGATCAATCCGATTCCGTTTGGGGATTGGGTTTTGAAGGGTTTTAAGTCCCTGATCATTGGATTGTTACTGGCTTGCACTTTGATTCACCCGGTGCTGGGTTTGATCGTTGCGTTGAGTTACGTGCTCGTTGCGTTTCTGGTCGTGGGTTGGGCATTCCGCTTGATGATTTTTGGAACCATCAATGCTTCCGATATCCTTCTCTTGAGATGGCGGCGCAATGTGGGGCAAGCGGCGTCGTCTGAAATCAAGGCGTTCAGTTGGAGAGATCTGAAAAAGTTCGTGAGGATACCGTCTCGTACATATGGGAGAATCCTACGGGCCTCGGATGGTAGTCTAGTGTTCTCCTATCGACCGTGGCTTATCTTTCCAAAGCGTTCCATGGTTCTTCTAGCTCGGGATCAGCGGATCGATATCGGAAAGGGATTAATTACCCCCTCGATTCTATACCCCTATATAAATAAAAAAGGGCGGGAGACCTATTTTAAAATTTTCTCCCTGCCGGTGCGATACCGGACTCATGAGGAGGCAATCGCCCCGATCATCGGCGTCACGAGTATTCAGTATATCGGTATAAGAAAAGGATTCCGAAATTCGATTCAGTGGGTGAGAGAGAGAATCCGTGAATTATTCGGTCGAGAAGTTATTGAATAAGAGGATTTTTCAGAACACTTTTTATGATAGGGGCTAGCGGAAGAAGCAATTATCGAAAAAGATAAGTCGATTCGGATAGTAACGTCAATAATCTTTCGCACATTTCATGGGGTACCCTCCAATCCAGCGACACAGGGCGAGTCGCTACGTTCATCGCCCTGTGCCGCCAACAGCTACCATCAGATTATGAGTTCTCTGCAATGTAATCTCTGGGAACGGAAAACAAGCAGTAAGATCTAGGGTCACTCCTTTCTGTCCTCTGGGGGAGCCACCGTCGATTCGGTCTGGATCCCGAATTTGCGGATGTTGGTGTACTCGGCCTGCCCGCTGATATCGGGTGCCAGGGCGCCGCTGCGGCTGCCGGGGAAGGTGTAGCGTTCGGTCATGTGCGCCGGCACCGCAATGCCCGAGGCGCCCGGTTCCTTGAATGTGACCACGATTTCAGCCCGGGGCTCGCCGGATCCCAATCCCTGAACCGCCAGGCGGGTCCGGCGGACGACCCCCGTCCGGGGATCGACCCACACCGAGCCCTTGCTGAACACGTCCTGCCCCCGGTTCGAGATCATGGTGGGACGCCCGGTCTCGGTGAAATCCAGCTTGACGGTGACCTGCCCCTCGATCTTGTCCTTGCCGTCCAGCTTGAATTCAAACCGGGCGATATGTTCCTTTTTGAGGAACGACAGTACGAGGGTGGGCACGTTGATGTTGCGGCGGGCCGGCCCGATGTTATACCGGGCGCTTTCGGCGGTGACGGCGTCCAGTTCCGCCGGGGCGGTGAGGAACAGCCGCTGCAGCCGGTCCCCTCGCTCCCGGATGTCCTTCCCGTCCACCTCGTACACGTCCCGGAAGAGGGCCCACTGCTGCGCCGACTCCACCCACACCAGGAGCACGTCGGCCCGGAGCACCCGGATCTGCAAAACTGGTTGCATCCGGTTGTCCGTGCCTTTCAGTCGCTGGGTGTACTTTTCCTCCAGGACGCAGTTCCCGAATTCGCCGTAGAACGTGTCGGTGTACGCCTGGATCCGTTGCAGCAGATCCCCGAGATCGGGGGCCGGTTCCGGGGATGCCGCCGGAGTGTACGATTGGAGCAGGCCCCAGACGGCGACGCATCCGATCAGGAGGCGGGCGGTTAAGATAAATCGAAGTGTCTTCATGGGTGTACTCCCCATGTGTCAATCAGACTGTTTCGATCGGATGATCCGCAGGACTTCGGCGATTTGCTCCCGTGAATATCGTACCGGTCCAAAATCGACCACCTGGAACGAAATCTCTGATTCGATCCCGTAAATCCGGATCATTGCTATGAGAGCCAGATCGCAGATCCGATGGTAAAACACGCCTGGTCTGGGAGCGATATTGAGCGCATCCCGCTCGTCGTCCAATAACGGTATCAGAGTGTCCGTCCAAGCCTCTCGCTTCAAATACTCCAGGCACTTGATGGCGAAGACCCGGGGCAGGATCTCTGGGGTGAAGGCCATCAGGCGGAGCTGGTCCGTCGCCTCGGCGTCGCCCAATTTGACCATGGCCATCCAGCAGGCCTGGACGATGGCAGGCGCATAGAAAACATTGTGGGGCGGATGGGGTGACGTCTCTTTTAGGATCAGGGCGTGAGCGGCCTTGTCTTTCTGCTCCCGGAGCCGGGGGATCCAGGCGGCATCGCCCCAGTCGCCCACGATCTTGAAGGCGTCGTCGCACCGGTCTTCCCAGCGGCACGCATGCCGGTAGATGGCCTCGATGGATTCCGCCGTGCAGCGCTTAAACAATACGTCTCTAGGAAACAGGGTCAGACCGATGATCGCTGAGCGCCTGGTGTTGCCCTCATCGTCTTGCAGCTTGAGCAGAAGAAGAGGGATGGCGTCTGGCTGCTTGGAATTTGCTAATGCAGTCGTAATCCAAAACCGAATCTTGGGATCAGGATCGTTGAGATACGGCTTGGTTATCACCAAATTGCTTCTCACGATTTTATAAAGCAATTCAGTTTGATATACATCCCCTGCCTTTTTCTTAGCAAGTATGCGGGCTAGTTCTTCTTCATCGTTTATTTGAGGTATGGATCCAAACACTTGGAGGTTAAAAAACAAGAAACCAATTAAACAGAATCTATAGAACCCTATATCGCACATGGGAATCTCCTATGGCTGAGGGATAAGACAAATTTGACTATGCAACAATTTATACCCTGTAGCGCTGGAGAATGCGTACATTAATTCATCCTTTCTAGATGGATCTTCATAATCAGAAGGTTCTATTGCAAACATATGGCCAAACTCATGAGCCAGAGTCCAATCCGGATGATCTCCACAAGCGTCTTCTAACATGATGCTAACATAATTGCAAACGCCCCCAGCATCTGGCGAAGATGGATTCTCGTCTCTTTGATACTCCCACACAAAAAACACATTAGAATGATAAATATCGGCAAAAGCTGTTACATCACTCCATTCTGTTTCCCAAGTGACAGTATTGCCGAGATCTTTGGGAATTACCGGAAAACGAACTGAATCAAGTCGGCCTGGAATTTCGAGGGGCTTTTCGGTCGGCACTTCGAGAGGCAAAAATCCAGAATTTCCATTGGCATGACTTGAGACACACCTTTGCCTCGTATCTGGTGATGGAGGGGGCTTCTCTGCTTGCGGTGTCGACCTTGCTCGGTCATCGGGATTTATCGATGACCAAACGGTACACACATCTGTCGCCCGAGTATCTGAAGAATGGTGTGGAGCTCATCTCGGATCGTATTTCGGGGAAAAAGGCTGTAAGCGTGGTGGTAGCTTCATGAAGCGGTTCGGGAATAAATGAAAGAATCGCTGCATTACAGGGCTAGCCGGTGTCCTTTAACTCCATAGAGCATGCGGTTTCACCAAACTTGAACTGGTTCAGAATTTCGATATTTTAATGATCTATTCGTTTTGAAAGATCAGTAAGCGCTCTCGCATTCCTTCTATAACGAAGCTGGACAATTGGCAGGCTGCGTGGACGCCACGTCGTCTATGGAGATCCACGATCACTACAGCGCTATCCGGACCCATCTCCTCAATCAGATTCTCTAGTCTATCGATCACACAAACTATTAGTTTCCCCTTCCTGCGGAGTTGATGAAAGGGGAAGCAGGGGCGGTCGGGGTCTCCTGCGGGTATTCAAGATGTGATCCGGGAGACGCTATTCGGAAGTCAGAATCCCCTTTGTCCTGCTGAGGAATCATATGGGAGAATGGGGAAAATTTGGGGAAAAACAAAAAGTGGAAAGATGATCGGGCGTTCCCGAAATCTCGGAAACGCCCGATTTTATTGGTGCCGAAGGTGGGAATCGAACCCACACGAACCTTGCGGTCCGCTGGATTTTGAGTCCAGTGCGTCTGCCAGTTCCGCCACTTCGGCGAGCTCGTTGTCA
>JAAYUB010000051.1 GCA_012517875.1 Acidobacteriota bacterium
CGCCGCCGTCGCCGCGCCGGGCCGGCCGACGGCCTGCCAGTAGGCTTCGGCGAACGGTGCCGCCGCCTCGCGCCAGCCGGCGTACGACGAGTAGACCAGCCGGGCGGCGGAGCCCGCCAGCGGCGGGGCGAACGGCTCCGTCGCCGCGGCCGGCACGTCCCGCACGAAGAAGGAGTGCAGCACGCGGCCGCGCTCGCTGTGGCGGAGGCTCTGGATGAAATCGCCGTTGAAGGCGTGATACGCCAGGGCGGCGCCTTCGGGCAGCCCGATGTGGAGGCGCTTGTCCCGCAGCGGATCGTCCGCCTGAAAGAACTCGACGCCGCTGAAGCCGCGGGGCGCGGCGGCGGTGGTCCGCTCCATCCGCACCTCGAGCAGCCGGCCGGGCGCCACGTCGGGCAGCGTCACCACCCGCTCCAGCACTTGGTGGTAGGCGGGGTCGGCGATGCCAGCGGGCACGCGGTCGCCCGTCGCCGCGGCGTCGGCGGGTACGAACTCGTTGGCGTTTTCATAGGTGACCGCCTTGAGAAGCCGAAGCTGCTGGTCGGCGGGTCGCCAGAACATCCGGTAGACGCGGTACTTTTCTGCGGCCGGGGCCTGCAGGATGTGGACGAAGGTGTGGAAGTCCTCGGTGAGCCGGCCGTCGGGATGCCACACCACGGTCTTGCGGGCGCGGAGTACCACCGCGTCGGCGCCGGGGAAATCCCGAGCAGACGCCAGCTGGGGGAACGGCTCCGTCTCCTCCGCCGGGACCGGCGCCGCGGCCAGCGCGGCCGCGAGCACCCAGCCGGAGATCCACCACCGCCTCCGGGTCTTCATGACCCACCTCCCGGTTGCTGCTCCAGAATGATCAGGCTGCGCTGGCTCCGCACCCAGCGGTCCAGCAATTCGCGGAGCTGTTCGTAGTCGGCCGGTGAGAGCACGGAGCGCTCCAAGCTGAACTCGCTGCTGAACACCACGCGCTCCCCCTCCTGCCGGCAGCTCAGCTGCAGGCGCGCCGGACCCGCCGCGAACTCCACCGGATCGGGCAGCGCCAGCACCGTGCAGCCAGGCGGCGGCGTGATCCGCTCGGATTGGATGACCTGGACCGGCGCGAACAGGTCCATGGGATAGCGCCGCGGCCCCGGAGCCATCATTCGGGGCAGGCCCAGCGAGTAGAGCTCGAAGCCGTTGGTCATGAGGCACGGGCGCAACAGCAGGAAGCGCCCGGCGGCCAGCGCGTAGCCCGGCGCGTCCATGTCGAACGCCACCGCGAACGGCACGGCCAGGTCGGCCGCATCGCTGACCTGGAACTCGCGGACGCGGGCGCCGGCGTGCACCCGGCCGGCCAGCTCCTGCCACACCTGGATGAACTGCGGACCGCTGAACCGACGCCCCAGGCCGCGCAGGATGAAATCGTAGTACCCGGCGCCCTGGATGCCGATGCGGGTGTGCGCGCCGCCGTCGGTGTCCACCTGGGTGTCGGCGTCGAGCCGGCCCAAGCTGCGCGCGGCCGGGCCGGTGGGCACGGTCTCGAGGCCCGCCCCGTCCGCCGTCAGTCGCAATACCGGCCGGCCGCCGGCGTACGTCTCGCCGAGGGTGCCGTGTGCACCGAAGGCCGGATCCAGGTACGCCGTGCGTCCGTCGGACAGGCGCACGGCGCACAGCGACCGCTCGAAATAGACGGAGGGGATCTCGGGATCGGGTGCGCGCGACACGTTGATCAGCGCCTCGTCGGCTTCCAGGCCCAGCGCGCGCAGCATGGCTGCCAGCAGAACCGCCTTGTCTCGGCCCACCCCGTAGCCGGCGGCGAGCACCTCGGCGGCGGCGTGGGGCTCCAGGAAGGCGCCCACATCCAGCGACGCCTCCAGATAGCCGACGTCGCCGGCGACGAACCGGACCAGGGCCAGAATCCGGCTCTGCTCGCTTGTCAGGCCCTCGGTCAGCTCCCGCGCCTTTTCGGCCAGCACCTCGTCCGGCTCAAGCTTCCGCCGGCTCTGCGCCCAGCCCTGCCGCGACAGTTCCGGCCAGCCGGCCATGGTGCTCACCACCACCCGGCAGGCCACCTCGGGCAGGCCCGGCATGCCGGTCTCACGGAAGATCATGGGCAGATCACGGCCCGTCCAGGTGTAGACGATCCGGTCACCCTCCCGGCCTTGGGTGAACGTCAGCGCACCGTCCCGGACGGCGTGGCGCAGCGGGCGCGACGCCGGACCGCGGATCACCAGCCGCTTGCTCAGGATGGGGCTCTCGTGCTGGAAGAGGAAGAAGTCGGCGTAATGCCCGGGGATCTGGGCGTCCGATTCGATCCGCACCGTGGTCTCGAGCGTGTCCTGCACCTGAAGGTCCGGGTGGCGGACCACCAGCCGGCGGTACGGCTGGTCGAATGCATGGGCGGTCGCGCCCAGCGGCTCTTCGTGCGCGCGGGCGCGTTCCAAGGGGATGGTCTCGCCGGTGGGCCGGGTGATCCGTCCGCCGAGGAATGCCACCCGGGCTTTCGGCTGGAAGAACGCCAGCTGGTCGGCGGCATAGGTCTGGAGGCCGCGCTCGTCCAGAATCTGGACCCGGCGCCGGATCTCCTGGGTGTAGCGGCCGTCGGCGTCAAAGGTGACCGCGACCTCCTCGTCCAGCACGACAGCCGGTGCGCCGCGGGTCAACTCCACGTTGTCCGGCGCCGCGGGGACGTCCGCGCTCCGGGCGGCCGCCGGTCCGATGGCCGCAAGCACCGCCGCCGCCAGCGCCAGTCGGCTCATTCCCATCGTCCAGCGTCGTGTGTGCATCCGCCCTCCCGATCGCGATCGATGCCCCTTTATACACAGGGATCCGGAACCCCGTCAAGCTTTTCCCCCGCCGCCGCGCCCCGCGGCGACTCCGCCGCAAAACCGTTGCATTCCGCCGATTTTTGATTATAATATCGCCCTTTGAGCGGGCCAGCGTAGCTCAGTGGTAGAGCAGGCGATTCGTAATCGTCAGGTCAAGGGTTCGACTCCCTTCGCTGGCTCCAGTTTTTCTTCAACAGACACCACGAACAAACCGGCCGGGCCTGCGCCCGGCCGGATCGTTTTCCGCCGTACCCGTCACCGTCACATCGTGGGGATGATGGCGATCATCTCGGGCGAGTTCTGGACCGACTTGGCCAGGAAGGGCCGGCCGTTGGTGCTGTGGGCCTTCATGTAGCCCACGAAGTCGTCCAGGCCGCCCGCGGGTCCGAAGATGTCCGGATCCCCGAGGAAGAACACGCGGGCGCCGAGGGGCGGCACGACGATGTCCGCCAGCGACACGGCCACCGGCAGGCCCTGGGGGTCGAGGATCTCCAGAGCCACGGTCACCGGTTCGTCCCCCGGGTTGTACAGAACGTAGGAAGTCTCGAACGGGGCGATGGTGATGGTATAGGGGAAGACCAGATCGAGCACGGCGTCGCTGTCCAGGGGGGTCGCGTCGGCGGCCATGTTCCGATACTGAAAGTAAGGAGGTATCGTGCCGGTCGCGTCCGGATCCGGGGGGTTCCACAACTGATACGAGAACGCGCTGCAGACGTTGTCGTGGTCCACGGTCAGGACGATCGAGCCGGTGTGGAAGACGGTGTCGAACCGGTCGAGGTCGAGGGCGTCCTCCTCGGACAGGTACACTTCGAACCGCGACTGGTTGTCGAAATCGTACTCCCGCGTGGTCACCAGGTTGCCGTCGAAGTCGTAGAAATCCATCCGGACGTGGGTTTGCAGAATCTCCGGGTCTTCCTCTTCCTCGTCCTCCTCGGCCACCCGTTCGTTGGAGCTGATCAGGATGACGGACGTGTCGAAGCCGTTGCCCACCGCGTAGTACGGCACATGGAACGTGTGCGAGGCGGACGGGAGCACCGGATTGAGCGGCGGGCACGTCATCACGAAGGAGTTGTCCGGATCGGTGTTCTCCATCGTCAGGTACGCGTACGTGATCAGGTTGTCCAGGTTGAACAACCGCATATAGCCGTTGAACGGGAACTCGAGGAGGACCTGGTCGATGCCGCCCACTGAGGCGAGATCGAAGGAGGTGTTGCTGTCCGATACACCGGTGGGGTTGAAGAGGATGCGCTGGATCTTCATTTGGTTGTAGTACGGGTTGACGAAGTGGATGGTCGTCTCGACCCGCTTGTCGGCGAGTTCGGACGTGGTGTTGCTGAAGGAGAACGGGAAGATGACGTCCTGGGCCATGGGCTGGTCGATCCGCAGGTAGTCGCCCCGGATAATCGTGGCGCCGTCGTCGCCGATGGTGCCGTTGTAAATGAGCCCGGTCAGGGACAGCTCGGGGTGGACCGCCTTGATGAAGCCGTGCTGGTTGACCACCTTGTCATAGTCGGGGATCAGCTCCTTGACCATCTGGACGAGCTGCTCGCCCGGCTGCAGAGTCACATCCACGGGATCGATGATGTGGGCCACGTCGTCGTCGTCCACCCAGTAGAAAGGGAGCCCGGCGGCGCTGTCATCGTCCGAGTAGGACGTGTTGTTGGTCTGATACGACTGGAGGCCGAAGGTCACCGCCTCGTCCAGGAGGTTGATGAAGCTGACGGCGGAGAACCGCCCTTCCTCGAGGTTGACGCTGTACCCGCTGGAGAACACCGGCTTGCTCGGCTGGCCCACCACGCTGATGGTCCCGGTCAGAAAGCTGGCGACGCAGAACCGGTCGGTGCCCGGCACCGCCGCCACGGCCACCGGAATCTCCCGCTGGCCGCCGTCGCCCAGGGGCAGCAGGCCGGTGGTGCTGACGCGGAAGTCCAGCGGCGCCCGGACCAGCGGCTCGTTGTCGGGGATGTCTTTGGTCGGCACATAGTTGCTGAATGACGGGAATACCAAATCGTAGGTGCCGTCAGGGTTCTCGAGGAAGGCCGTCTGCGTGGTCCGGGCCATGTTATATGTCTGCGCCTTGTACCGCAGGATCTTGTACAGCTCGAGGGACGGCCACTTGAAGACGGCCACGGTGGGGAACCCATAGTATTCCGAGTAGTTCACCGCATCGTGCGACGTGATCTGGACGCATAAGAATTCGCCGGTTGGATCCAAGAAGATGGCCGCCGGGTCGTTTTCCACGTAGAGGGTGATGTCCTTGCCGTTATCGTCCTTGATCTTCTGGCCGGTGGCGGGATCGAACAGATACACCCGGTCGTTCAACAGGAAGGCGGAACCGGAACTCAGGCCCGCCGAGGCGATGAGGCCGATGGTGTCGTCCTCGCTCAGCAGCACGTTGTTCCGGAAGGTGAAATTGGCGATGTGATCGGCGACGGCTTCCGCGTCATGGAAGTTCACCTGGCGGCTCTCGGTGAATGTGGCGGTATCGATCACCGACACGTTATCGCTGAACGAATTCACACTGCAGAGGAACGACCCGTCGTGGCTCATCGTCAGCCAGGTGGGGCCAACGGAGGTGTAGTAATACGGATTGGTCGAAACGATCTTCAGCGCGCCGATGACGGTGTACGTGGCGGTGTCGATCTGGAGCACCTCGTCGCTCTGGGTGGCCGAGATATAAGCGCGGGAGGCGTCGGGTGCGAACACCACGTTGCTGCCGAAACCAAAGACGTAATTCGGTGTCGCGATGGTCTGCACCACCTGCTGCGAGGCAACGTCGATCACCGCGATGGAACAGCTGGAGTTGAGGTTGAAAAACTTGCCCAGATTGACCACCCAGATTTCAGTCATGGCCGGATTGAAGAACATGAGCGCGGGCCGCTCGCCCACCGGGATGGCCTTGACAATCCGCTGGGCGGGATCTTCGGCCAGCGGGCGGAAGACCAGCACGTAGCCCTGGTGCTCCTGGTTGGCGGCAATCGTGTAGTTCACGAAGCCGAACTGCCCATCCGGCGTCACCAGGATCGAGGGGGCGACGATGTCGTACTCGTTGATCCGGAAACTCAGCCCGAGCGACCGGACATCCGCCGGCGCGGTATCCGCGTTGGGATCGATGATGACCGCGTCATTCTGGGCGAACGCCATCCCGGCAAGCAGCAGCATCACCAGTCCCGCCGCCCGTACGCCCTTGCGAACCCACTGAGTCATTTGTCCTCCCTCGGACTGCCCGAATCGAAAGGGTTTATTGTATCACCGAACGGGTCGGAAATCCATGCCGAAATCTTCGCCGCCGGCCCGAACGGGGCCCCGGCCCCGATCATTCCCGCAGGCTTGCGGCGAGCGCCCGGGTGAAGGCCTCCCGCAGGCGGGGATTGTCGATGGCGGCCGCGCACCGGTCAATCCACTCCGAATCGACTGCCCCGGTGGGTGCGGTCGGCCGCCGGCGGGCCGACGGTCCGGGGACGGGAAACTGCTCCGGTGAAACCCGAAGCACCACCTGCTGCACCACCGCCGGAGGGATGAAATCCGCAATCCGGCGGACGATATCCGCTTTCAGCGTCTCGAGTTGCGTTTTCCAGTACCGGCTCTTCACGTGTACAACCAGAACACCGTCCGCCAGATCGCCTGGACGGCTGAGCGGCGCCAGGCGGTCCCCCACCAGCCGCGGCCAGATGCCGCCGAGCAGGCCGGCATAAAAAACCGGCAGCACATCGCCGGACGCCGCCCATTGTGTGAGGATTTCCTGCAACATCCGCATGCAACACCTGCCTCCGTTTGGGCCCGATTATCTCACATTTGATCCCACCCCCGGACAGATAGTTCACCCCGCACCCCACCCGGCGCCCCCCCCGTACTCCGGGGCGGATGCTTTGCTTTTACCCGCCGACCGTCTATAATGGATCGATTGCGGCGGAACGGCGGTTTATCGTGCGATTTTTCCTTGCCTCCACGTCTCCCCGGCGCCGGGACATCCTGCGCAGGCTCGGCCTGGACGTCACGGTCATTCCGTCGCGCCACGAGGAGGAGGCGGCCGATCCCGGTCCCCGATCTCCCGAGATGCTCGCCGCACACCACGCCCGGGAGAAACTGCGGCTGGCTGAACCGCCCGCCGACGACGGGATCGTCATCGCCGCCGACACCCTGGTGTACATCGACGGCGAGATCCTCGGCAAGCCCGCCGGCGAAGCGGACGCCCGCCGGATGATCCGGACGCTGGCAGGCCGCACCCACCGCGTGGTCACCGCGGTGTGCGTGCGCGACCTGGCCGCCGGCCGGACCGCGGAGGGGCACACCGTGTCCGAGGTGACGTTCGAGCCCCTGGCACCCGAGACCGTCGACGCATACATCGGCTGGAACGAGTGGACGGACAAGGCGGGTGCCTACGGCATCCAGGACCGTGCGTCCCTGTTCATCCGGAGCATCTCAGGCTGCTACTTCAACGTGGTGGGTTTCCCCGTCAACCTGTTCTACAATCTGCTGCGGCAGGTGACAACCGGGAGCGGCACGGTGCTCCCCCAGGCGATGTTCCCACACACAAGGCGGATAGAATCATGAAGCGATTGCTCACGGTATTCGGCATCGTAGCGGGCGCCGCGCTGGCGGCCGACGCCGGCGGAAGCGGCGGACTCCGGGCCCAGGAGGCCCCGACGGCGCCGCCGCCCGCGGCGGCGGCCGACCGGCCGTCGGTGTCGGCGGATCCGGCCCAGGCCTATTTCTACTATTTGCTGGCCCGCAACGACCTGCTGGCCGAACGGTACACCGAGGCGGAACGGAATCTGAACGAGGCGCTACGCCACGATCCCACCAGCCAGTTCCTGCAGGTGGAGCGGGCGCGCTTCATGCTGCAGGCGCAGAAATACCGGGACGCCCGGGAGGAACTCGAGCGCCTGGTCCGGGAGAACCCCGGTAATATCCATGCGCGCAAGCTGCTGGCCGGCATGTACCTGTCCATGCTGGGCGAAGGGCCGTCGGCGGACGAGAACGGCCAGACGCTCCTCCAGCAGACCATCGACCTGTACCGGGCCGTCCTGGAGACGACCCCCGACGACTCGGACAGCCTGTTCGCCCTGGGCCGGATCCTGTTCCGCCAACGCCGCCTGCCCGAGGCGGAGGAGATGCTCCGGCGCTACACCGAGTTGAATCCCTCGGCGGCCGAGGGCGCCTATTTTCTGACCCTGGTATACGCCGAGCAGGGGAAATACGACGAGGCCCTCACCACACTCCGCGTGGTGGAGCAGCAGCGCCCTCCCTCTGTCCAGATCCGCATGCTGCGAGCGGACATCTTGGAGAAGATGGGCCGGCTGGATGACGCCGCGCAGATCCACCAGCAGGCCATCGAGCAGGCCCCCGACGATTCCCGGGCCTACCTCAACTACGCCCGCTTGTTGCTCAAGAGCGGGAAACCAAAAGCGGCGCTGGCCGTGCTGAGCAAATCCCGCGAGAACGGCGTAATCAGCGGCGACGTGCTCATGTACTCCGGCCAGATCCATCGGGATCAACTGCAGTTCGACGAGGCGGTCCAGTGCTTCAAGGACGCCATCGCCCTCGAACCGGCGGTGCCCGACTACCGCTTCCAGCTCGGGTTGACCTACTCCCAAATGGGCGACGCCGCGGCAGCCATCCCCATGTTTCAAGCCCTCATCCGCGACACGCCGGTCGCCGGAGCCGACACGCCGCCGGAGATCGCCCGCAACCGCCGCCTGTTCATGCTGAACCTGGGCTACCTCTACCTGGAGCAGCGACTCCCGGAGAAGGCCCTGGAGGTGTTCACCCAGATCCGCCGCGAGTATCCGGATGATCGCGATCCACTGGCTCACGTGCAGATCGCCGCGATCCTGCGCGCCCTGAAACGCTACGACGACTCGCTGGCCGCGGCACAGACCGGCCTCGGCGTCCTGCCCGACAATCCTCGCCTCATCGCCGAGAAGGCACAGACCCTGGCCTCCGCCGGACGGATCGACGAAGGCGTGGCGCTGCTCCAGGATCGGCTGACCGCCGAGCGCGAGGACGACATTCCGCTGTACCTGGGCCTCGCCGCCATCCACGTCGAGGGGCAGCGTTGGGATGACGCCCTCCACGCGCTGGAGACCGCTCTGTTGCGGCACGCGGGGGATGCCCAGTTACTGTTCCAGCACGCGGCGGTGCTGGAGCGCGCCGGCCGCTTCGGTCCGGCCGCCGACGCCTTCCGGCGCCTGCTCGCGGAGGATCCCGACAACGCCACCGCGCACAACTACCTGGGGTACATGCTCATCGACAACGACCTGGACGTGCAGGCCGGTATCGGATACGTGCAACTGGCCCTGAAGCGCGAGCCGAAAAACCCCGCCTACCTGGACAGTCTGGGCTGGGGCCACTACAAGCAGAAGGAGTACCGCAAGGCGCTGAACCTGTTGCTGCAGGCCGCCCGGGCGCTGCCCACCGACCCCACGCTCCAGGAGCATCTCGGCGACGTCTACCGGGCGCTCGGCCGCACCCACGACGCCCGCGATTGCTACGAGAAAGCTCTGTCCTTCTCGCCGGAGGCGGACGCGCTCCCCCGGCTCAAGGACAAGCTGAAGAAACTCAAACCCCGCCTGCAGAAGTGAGTCCGCGGTTCGGCGCCGCCCGCCGCGGGCCGCAGCCGGGGGCCGGAGAGCCATGATGCAGCGCGTCCGGATTCCCTCACCGGCCGGATCTCTTGAAGGCCTGCTGGAACTGCCGCCGGCCTACGTCGGCGCCGTCGGCGTGGTGCTGGCCCATCCCCATCCGCTGCACGGCGGGTCCATGCGCAACAAAGTGGTGGTCCGGGTGGCCCACGGGCTGCTCGAGGCAGGCGCGGCGGTGCTCCGCTTCAACTTCCGCGGCGTGGGGGAGAGCGCGGGCGTCCACGACCGCGGCGACGGCGAGCGCGACGACGTGCTGGCTGCGCTCCGGTTTCTCGACGATGCGGCCGCGCCGCGGGTGCGGATGCTGGCGGGCTTCTCCTTCGGCGCCTGGGTGTCGGCCCGGGTGGCGGTGAGCAGACCTGACATTCCGTGGGTGCTGTCCGTGGGCACGCCGCTGGCAGCCTATGATTACCGCTTCATCGCCGACTGCCCCCAGGCCATTGTATTCATCCAGGGCAGCCTCGATTCCTTCGGCAGCGTCGCGGATGTCGCCCGGCTGTGTCCTCCCGACAATCCGGATCGCGCGCTGGTGGCCATTGCCGGTGCCGATCACCTGTTCACCGGCCGCCTGCGCCCCCTTCAGGAAGCCGTCCGACGGCATTATCAGCCGCTCTTCACCGCGATCGCGGGAACGCCGCCATGACCGGAGCCGACGCACACTGGGCGCACGTCTGCACGGCAGCTGCCGCCGCGGGCGTCCCGCTGGTGGGCGCCGCCGCGCCCGACGCGCTGGACGAACCGCACCGGCACTGGCGGGAATGGGTGACCGCCGGTCGTCATGCCGGCATGAGCTGGCTGGCCGCTGACGGCGATGTCCGGCGGGAACCGGCCCGCTGGTTCGATGGATGCCGCTCCATCGTGGTCGGCGGTTTCCCCTACGCCGGCGAACCGCTGCCGGGCCCCCTGCGGATCGCCCGCTTCGCCCGAGGCGAGGATTACCACCGCGTGGTCCGCCACCGACTGCAGACCCTCCTCAGCGAGCTGCAACGGGAGGATCCCGCCGTCCGTGGTCGCGTCGCGGTGGACACCGCGCCCCTCATGGAAAAGCCGCTGGCCGTTCGGGCCGGTCTTGGCTTCATCGGCCGGAACACCTGCCTGATTCACCCCGGGCACGGCTCCTACCTCTGCCTGGGCGTCCTGCTCCTGAACATTCCCCTGCCCACCAGCCCGTCGGCGGACGCCGGCGGCTGCGGGGATTGCCGCCGGTGCCTGGAGGCCTGCCCCACCGGCGCCCTGGCCGAGCCCGGCGTGCTGGACGCCCGGCGCTGCCTGGCGTACCTCACCATCGAGCACCGTGAGACGATCCCCCCCGAATTTCGCGGGCGGCTGGCCGGGAACCTATTCGGTTGCGACCGCTGCCAGGAGGCGTGCCCGTTCAACCACGGGCCGAGCCTGCCTCCCGTGCCGGAGCTTGCCGGCGCCGAAGATGCGACCGTCCCCACGCCAGCCGAACTGACCCGGATGAGCAGCCGGGAATTCCGGCGGCGCCTGGGCCGGACGGCACTGGCCCGGGCCGGTCGGCGCGGCCTGTTGCGCAACTGGGCGGCGCTGATCCCCGAGCTGCCATCCCCCCCGGATCCGGAAACCCTCGCCATCGCCCGGCAGCGTCATCCCTTGGTGGACCGGCAGATCACGGCATTCGAACGGACCCGGTGATCCCGGTCGCCCGCATTGCCGACCGGCGCGGTGCGGCCGGTCCCCAAAAAAGGAATGCTCCCGCTGGATCGCGGGAGCGGCGAGCAAGCAACGGACGACAGCGGCCGCAGCTCAGGCTTTCAGGCTGATGCGCAGCTTCTCCAGCTCTTCCCGGAGAAAGTCCCGCTGGGCGATGAGTTCGCCGGACACCTTCTCCCGGAAATAATCTTCGGACCGCTTGATCTGGTTTTCCAGGATCTCGTAAAAATTCCGCTGGTTGGCGGCGGTGTTGAGGATTTCTTTGTTATACAGGATGATGTCGGACACGATGACCCGCGCCAGGCGTTGGGCTTTGCGCTGGGCGGGATCGAGCTCCTCCACTTTTGCTTCGGCGGCGGGGGCGATGGTGCCCTCCTCGACCACCTCATACACCGTGTCCCGTGACGTGAGCAGCACGGGCGGCGCCTCCGCAGCGGCGCGTTCCAACCGGCCCAGTTCCTCTTCGATGGCGGATTTTTCCTCCCGCGCCGCGGTTAGACGCTGCTTCGCCTCCAGCAGTTTCGTTTTCTCGGCCGCGGCGGCCTGGTCGCGCTTCTCGCGGGCGGCTTGCGCCTCCGCCATCTCGTTCCGCGTCTGCTCCAGTCTCTGCCGCAGGGCATCCTTCTGTTCCTGCACCTCACGGAGCTCGGCTTCCAGCTCCGTCACCCGGCGGGCTGCGGCTTTCTGCTCCTGGGCCGATTGTTCAGCCGCCTCCTCGGCCACGCGCAACTCCTCGACCGCCTGCTCCAGCTCCTGCAACAGGGTGTCCCGCTCCTGGCTGGACGCGGCGAGCTGCTGCTCGATGGCCGCGGCGGCCTTGGCCGGCGACCGCTCAGCCGTCACCGCCTTGAGCTGGCGGTCCAGTTCCTCGCGCTGGGCGGCCAACTCCGCTCGACGCGCCTTGAGCTGTCCGATCTCCTCCTGGACACTGGCGAGACCCTCCTGGATCATCCGCAGATTGTCGTCGCCTTCGGCGAGATGCGCCTGTTTGTCCGCCAGCTCCTGTCTGGCCATTTCGAGGAGCTGCTTTTCTTCGTCAAGTTTCTCCTCGAGATGGCCGCGCTCCTCCAGGAGCACGCGGAGCTCCTCTTCGAGTTCCTCGAGCCGCTGGGCATCGGAGACCGAGCTGTCCTCACGGGTCTTCCGCTCGTTTTCCAGCGCCCCCTGGGCCTTGCCCACCTCATCGATCTCCGCGCGCAAGGCATCCAGGGCGCGGTGGACCGCTTCGATTTCACCCTCCAGCCGGGTGATCTGGGCCTGAGAATCCTTCCGGGATTTCTCGGACATGGCGATGTCGTCGGCCAGGCGGCCCTTCTGGCGCAGGGCGGTCTTGAGCTGCTGGTCAAGGCCGTCGCGTTCCTGTTCGATGCTTTGAAGCGACGCCTGCAGGCTCTCGACGGTGGACTCTGTTTCCTCCTTCTCCTTGCGAACGCTCGCGAGGGCCTCCCGCAGCGCGGCTTTCTCCTCCTCGACATCCTGGATCTGGCTCTCCAGGCCCGATTTGGCCTCCATGGTGCTCTGGATCTTCTCTTCCATCAGCGAGATCTGGGCTTCGAGATTCTGCCGCGACGCGTTGACGGAGTCGATCTCGCGCTCCAGCATCTCCTTCTCGGCCTGCACCTTCCGGCGCAGCTCGACGGACTTATCCCGGGTCCGCTGGATCTCCTCGAACTGGTTCTCCAGGACCGCGAGGCGCGTCTCCTTCTGCTTCTTCACGCCCTCCACCTGGATCAGGATCTGGCGGGTGCGGGCGATATAGCCACGGATCTCATCCGAAAGATCCAGCGATTTTTCACGGATCAGGCCCAGGAGCGTCTCGAGGTCGGCGGGATGTGAGGCGGACTCCACCAGGTTGATTTCCGACGCCAGCAACTCGTCGATCTCATCGAGGGTCTTGCGCTTGTCCTTGCCGGCCAGCACGTCGAACGCCTGCCCCAGAATGCCCTGCGTCTGCCGCAGGTCGTCGAAGATCTGGCGGTCCTTCTCGCCGAATTCGGCGGTCAGCTTCTGGATGCGCTCGAAGTCATCGAGCACCTGTTGGCGCACGTTCATCATCTCGCGCCACACCGCCTGCACCTGCTGCCGTTCGTCGGCCAGCACCTGCGCTCGCTGTGACTGGGGCTGCGGCGCGGCCGCCGCCGGTTCCGGAAGCACCGGCGGTTCGCCGGCGGACGGTTCAGCCAGGATGATCTCCTGCGGCTTCTCCGGAGAGACGGCCGGGGCCGCTTCGGCCGCCTGGGTGATGGACAGCGGTTTTTCATCCGCCTTCTTCAAGAGCTTTTTGAAAAAACCCATGGCGCGTCCTTCCAGAAAGTGTTCAGATGCCGCTAGAATAACGACAATGGCCGGTAAAGACAACAGAAAACTTGACGCTGCAAGCGTCCCAACAAAAGGACTTGATTTTTAATCAAAAGCCCTTATTATAGATTCAGAGTCTTCCCCCTATACTTTGCAACACGCTCCGGATAGTTCCCCCCTTACCTATCCGGAGTTTTTTTCGACATCTTCGTCATTTCGAAAACCCGCCGGGCATGGTCGGATCGCGGGGGAGGAATCCAGTCGCGCCGGGGGGCTTGGGAAATTTCAGGCCGGGGCGCGACTGCACACATGCAAACACCACCACGTCGCGGCACCGGTCCGGCCTGACCGGCCCAGGACGGCGGCCGGTAGGCGCCGGTTGCAGGGCCGGTCGCCGGATCAGGCCGATGGCGCCTTGGCCGGGGAGGAGATTGAAGCCGGACGGGGCTCGCGCCGGGCCATGATTTTCTGGTAGAGCTCCACATACCGGCGGGCCGACCTTCGCCACGAAAAGTCCTGCCGCATGCCGTTCCGCATCAGGCGCGTCCAGATGCGCCGGTCGGGGTAGAGGTAAGTGGCCAGGTCAATCTGCTCCAGCAGGGCCTGGCTGGAATAAGCGGAAAAGACGAAACCGGTCCCCCGCCCGGTATCCGGCTGGAACGACGTGACCGTATCGGCCAGACCGCCGGTGGCGCGGACGATGGGCACCGTACCGTAGCGCAGGCTGTACATCTGGTTCAGGCCGCACGGCTCGAATCGGGACGGCATCAGGAACAGGTCGCTGCCCGCCTCAATGAGATGCGCCAGCCGGTTGTCGAAGCCGATCCGAACGCCCAGGAATCCGGGATGGCGGCGCTGCGCGTCGAGCAGCTGCTCGTGGTAGCGCGGCAGGCCCGTTCCCAGAATGACCAGGTACAGACCCATCCCGGCAAGCTCGTCAAGCAGCGGCATCACCAGGTCCAGCCCCTTCTGGTCCACCAGGCGGCCCACCATGCCGATCACCGGGCGGTCCGGCTCCACCGCCGCGAAACCATAGGTCTCGAGCAGGACCTGCTTGTTCGCGCGCTTGCCGGCCAGGTCGTCCAGGCTGAAGCGGTGCGGGATGAGGCTGTCCGTCTCGGGATTCCACTCGTCGTAATCGACCCCGTTCAGGACGCCGTAGACGTCCGCGGCGCGCTGCCGCAAGACGCCTTCCAGACCGCAGCCGTATTCCGACGACTCCTGGATCTCCTGGGCGTAGCGTACGCTCACCGTGTTGATCAGGTCGGCGAAGTGGATGCCGATCTTCAGGAAGTTCACCTGCCCGTAGTATTCGAACGGGCTGTAGGGAACGCTCATGCGCTCGGGGATCCCCAGCGCCGGCAGCACGGTGGCTGGATACAGGCCGGGATAGGCGATATTGTGGATGGTGAGCAGGGTGCCCGGCCGCCGGGACGTCAGCGGGTCGGCGTCGGCCTCCCGCAAAGCCAGCAGGGCCGGCAGGGTCGCGGTGTGGCTGTCGTGGCAGTGGATGATGTCCACATCCGGCTTGACCTGATCCAGGTATTCCAAGCAGGTCCGGACGAAGCCGATGAACCGGTACGCGCCGTCGACGTACTCCTCACCGGTGGCCGGGTCGGTGTAGATGCCGTCGCGCTGGAAGAAGTGGGGGTTGTCCACGAGGAAGACCGGGACATCCGCACCGGGCAGGCGGGTGCGCCACACCGTCACCGGATGCACGCCGCCGGGCCCCAGGTCGATCTTCGTCCCGAACACCTTGACCGGCGGCTCCGGCAGCTTGCTCCGGTCGATCTGGCCGTAAGCCGGCGTCATGACGGACACCCGGACGCCCTCGGCCACCAGCGCCCGCGGCAGCGCGCCCACCACGTCGGCCAGCCCGCCCACCTTCGACAGCGGCACGACTTCGGCTGATACCATCAGGACATCCATGGCGTCTCTCCTCGCTAGCGGTTTCCGTTGTGGTTGCGCTGCATGAGTTCCAGCTGCAGCAAATTGATCTCCCGGAGGAAGCGGGCCGCGTCCTCGGGCGGCGTCGGGTTGATGTAAAAGCCCGTCCCCCACTCGAACCCGGCCATCCGGGTCAGGCGGGGCAGGATCTCGATGTGCCAGTGGTAGTCCCACTCCACCGTGTCCCAGTGGGACAACCGCTGCGGTTTGGCCGCGGTGTTGGGCACGGTGTGGATGACGAAGTTGAACGGCGGATCCTTCAGCCCGATCTTGATGCGCAGGAGCGTGTCTTTGAGGATCGAGGCGAGGTCGGCGGCCTGGCGGCCGTCGATGCGGGCGAAGCTGTGGCTGTGGAACCGGGGCAGGATCGTCACCTCGAACGGGAAGCGCGCCGCGTACGGGGCGTAGGCGACGAAACTGTCGTTGGTGCTGATGATCCGCTCCTGGCGCTCCAGTTCGTAGTCGAGGATGTCGCAGAACAGGCAGCGCTGTTTGAGCTGGTAGTGGGCCCGCGCCGAGTCCAGCTCCAGCGAGACGGTGCGCGGTGTGACCGGCGTGGCGATGAGCTGGGAGTGCGTGTGCCGCAAGGAGGCGCCCGCGGCGCTGCCGTGGTTCTTGAAGATGAGGATGTATTTGAACCGCTCGTCGCGGCTCAGGTCGAGCCAGCGCATCCGGTAGATGTCGATGATGCGCGCCAGGTATTCCACCGGCATGTCGGCCATGCTCAGGACGTGGTCCGGGCTCTCGATGATCACCTCGTGCGCGCCGATGCCGCGCATGCGGTCGTAGACCCCGGCGCCCTTCTTCTCCAGTTCCCCCTCGATCATGAGCGCGGGAAACTTGTTGGGCACGACCCGGACTTCCCAACCCGGCGAGTTGGGGGCGGCGTCCGGCGGGCGGACGGCGTAGATCTCGGGTGGCGTCTTGTCCTCGTTCCCCGGGCAGAACGGGCAGAACGCGCCCGGCGGCTCCACCTCCTCGCGGGGGATGATGAAATCCCCGGGACGCTTGCCCCGCTCCACCGAGATGATCACCCACCGCTGCTGGATGGGATCGTGTCGCAGTTCCGACATGTGAGCTCCCTGCATGCAGTTGCGTGTCGGTATCCGCCGCTCCGGCCCGTCACAGGGCCTGAAGCTGGACGTTGAGGCGCCAGCGCTGCCGCCGCCCGGTGAGCCGGAACAGGAAGCAGACGGAGAGTCCCTGGTAGGTCCTCTCCATGGCGTCGATGGCCAGGGATACGGTCTCCACCGGCCAGTAACAGACGGTCACCGGCTCCGAACACCGGAAGTGCACGGCGTAGCCCTCGCGGCGGTTCTCCAGGCTCCAGCCGTCCACTGCGTCCCAGCAGCCCGGCCCGCCCAGGCCGCGGGCGGCGGCCCGGTCCGCGGACGGGAAGCAGCACTTTTCGGGATCGTCGCCGCCGGCGATGCCGAGATTCCACTCCACGCCGAGCCACCCCGGCCGGTGTTCGGCTGGCGACCACTCGTAGTCAAACTCGAGGCGGGGGGCGTCGGCCGGCGCCGCCAGCGTCTTGCAGTAGGGAAACCGCTCGTGGACCAGCCGCAGGTCGACCCGTCCGTCGTCCCGCACCTCGGCGGCGAACGCGTAGTCCCAGAACGGGACGGCGCCGTCAGTCCGGCCCGTCCGCAACGCCTCGGGATCCGGCAGTTCGGGGTAGAACGTTTCCCGCAACGAATGGCGCGGGTGGTCGTCGAACGACAGGTCGCCGGGCGCGCCGGTGTCGCCCGCCGGTTCGCCGGCCAGACGCACCACCTTGCCGGCCGGGGCGGCCAGATGGTACTTCTCGCGCCAGCGGGCAAGCACGTTGAGCAGGTTCACGCCGACCGGCTTGAACGACAGCTCGGGGATGGCGCCACCGTGCGCCGGCGCCAGCACGCAGAAATAGTCGCGGTGGTTGACCAGGATTTCGTCGCGGAAATCGAGGTCCAGGTCCGCCCGGACGATCTCGGGCGGCCGGTCCGAATCCGGCTGTCCGTGCCGCTCCAACCCCCGCTGCGCCTCCAACAGGTGGCGGTAGGCGGCGTGGCGCAGGTGCGGCAGGTACAGGCCGCCGAACACGCCGTGCCAGAACACATCGTTGCACTGGGCCTGCAGCAGGTGGTCGTAGGCGGGGAGCGCCCGTTTGGCGTCAGTGTCGAACCGGCGGCTCAGGTGCAGGATCCGCTTGTGCAGGTAGTTGCTCTCGGGATATTTGACCAGGAAATTGCGCCAGATCCCGCCGCGGACGAACGGCTTGGCCTCCGCGGCCAGGCCGTCCCGCTCCAGGCGGCGGGTCAGGGTTTCGTACTGGAGCGCCCGGCCCGCCGGGAGCGCCCACTGCCCCATCTCGGTGTAGGAGGCGCCCGGCAGGGCGGCCCGCCCGCGCGGCGCATGGTCCCGGCTGAAGTCGGCGAAGGTCGTCGTGGTCACCAGCTCCGGATGCGTCTCCAGCCAGACGAAAAAGTGCTCCAGCCATTGCCGCCCGAACACCCAATCGGAGGTCCCGGGCCAGGAGCCGAATTTCTCGGCGTCGTCCATCATGACGGTGAGCCGCTGCCCGCCGTCCTGCATCAGCCGGAACGCTTCCTCCACCCGGGGCAACTCCGCCCACGGGATGAGGTAGCGCATCGTTTCGCTGATGGGGAACACGCCGACGGCGTGGTCCAGCTCCTCCACGGTGAAGTAACCGTCCAGCTCCTCGGGCGTCAGGCCGGCGGCGTAGAAGTGATAGTCATCCAAAGACACGTAGCGGACGCCCGCGGCGGCCAAATCCTGAACCATGCCGGGCTCCCAGACCCGCTCCGCCAGCCAGACGCCTTGCGGCGCACGGCCGAAGCGGCCCGCCACCAGCTCCGACAGCCGGCGGATCTGCTCAGCCCGGTCCGCCGGCGGGATGACCGGGAAGATGGGCTCATACATCCCCCCCGACAGCGGCTCCACGCGGCCCGTCGCCACCAGCCCGGCCAGCAAGTCCAGATAATCGGGATGGTGCGCCTCCAGCCACTGGAACAGGAAGCCCGAGCAATGCCATACCATCCGAAGCGAGGGGAAGCGACGGAAGGTGTCCAGGAAGGGACGGTAGGCCCGCTGGTAGGACTCTTCCAGCACGTGATCGAAATTGCCCACCGGCTGGTGAAGGTGAACGCCGAGGACCAACTGCACCGGCTGCACGTCGCCCCCTAGACCAACCAGTAGTATTTCTCGAGATCGTCGATGGCGATTTTCTGGGCCAGGAAGCCCTGATGGGGCATCCGCTCGGCCAGGTTGTCGCCGATGAAGATCTTGAGTGCGAACTCGATCACCTGGTTCTCATGGATCCCGATGTCGGCCAGCGGCACGCCCAGTTCCACGATCTGGCGGACGCCCACCAGCCCGCACGGCCGGCGGGCGGCTTCGGTGCCGCTGTCGTCCACCGTGACCTGCTCGTAGACAAGCTTCTTCCGGCGGGTGTCCTTGACCATGCGGTAGAACAGGTCCCCCGGCTTGCTGAAATGGATCTCGATGCGGAACGGGTATTTCTTGTCGTTGAGGATGGCGGTCTCCACGTCCAGGCGGATGTACAGGTTGTGATGGTCGAATCCGAAATGGAATCCGTTGAAGATCTTGTGCACCTGCTGCATCGTCGTGAACGCGTACTGGTTGGAAAAGTACCCCGCCGCCAGCCATTCGAAATAGTCGGTGATGAACCCGTCGAGCACCGGCGTCAGGAGCTCGAAGGGGCGCTGCACCTTGAACCGGCTCACCTTCTGGATGATGGGCGCGGCCAGCTCGTCGGGCGGCTGCAGGCCGAGCTGGCGCCAGGCCTTCTCGAGGTGGGCTCGGAAGAGCTGGTCGAACTCCCGATCGTACTCTGAGAAATGGTCTTCGCCGTACCACCAGAACCAGTCGCTCCCTTCGGCCACCATCACGTGCTCCAGCGCCCGCTGAAAATCGCGCCGCCGGGCGGCGTCGTCCGCGGGGAGCGTGAGCGATACCTCGGCGAGCTTCTTGCGCGTGGCCGCCAGCAGGTCCCAGCCGCGGTTCTTCTCCGGGTGGCCCACCCAAGTGGAGAACGAGCCGAAGATCCACGAGCCGGCCCGCACCTTCGGCAGGACCGGGGCCGCCTCGCCCAGCGCGAGGTGCTCGGAAAAGCTCACCGCCTTGAGAAACGGGCTCCGTTCCAGCCGCGCGTACAGGGCGCGCAGGAAGGGCACTCCGTTGTCCGCGTAATGCTCCCAGGCGTTCTCGCCGTCCAGGATGATGGGCACGGCAAAGCGCCGCGCATCATCGGGCAGCAGCTTCCGGATCAGCAGCAGCCGGCTGACCAGATCGTCGGCCGCCGCCTCGCCGTCGTACGTCGAGTAGGTGAACCCGATCATGTCGGAGAGCAGGTGGTCGCGGAAGAAAATGTGGACCGAGTCGGCGGCGTCGCCGCAGCGGTACTGCAGGTACTTGCGCTCCGGCAGGAAGGGATCGCCCTCGCGCAGGAGTCCGGACCGGCGCAACGAGGCGTGCAGGATCTCCTCGTCGGTGGCCACCCAGCGGATCCCCTCGGCGCGGGCGATGGCCAGCATCTCCTCGGAGACAGAGCCCTCCGACGGCCACATCCCCGCCGGCCGGGCGCCGAAGAGGCGCTGGTGGGCGCGGACCGCCTGCTGGACATGCCAGACGGCGTCCTCGGGATGGTGGAAATCGTGCCGGGGCAGTTCGATGTTGGGCAGGGCCTCGCGGGCGGAGTTGATGTCGCACAGGAGGGGCAGGATGGGGTGATAGTAAGGTGAGGTGGAGACCTCGACCTGCCCGCGCGCCGCGGCCGCCTGGTAGGCGGGCAGCACCTGGCCGATGAACCGGCGCTGCGCCTCGAGCAGCCGCCGTTTGTCGGCCTCGCTGAAGTTGCGCCCCTCCGACAGGAGCGTCTGGATCTCCGGCGACTGCTGCAGGCGGTGGCCGCACCAGGCCAGGTTGAACCACACCTGGAGGTCACGGTAGTCCGGCTCGGTGAACAGGGCGGTCTTCTCGCGCAGCTTGTCCAGGTCGCCGACGTGGCCGCGTTTTTCGAACAGCTCCTTGTAGCGCGCGTACGGCTGGACCATCTGGTCGAAATTCAGGGAAAAGAAATTCTTCAGCAGGAACAGCCGATCGTCGGCGGTCAGCTCAGCGGCCGGCTTAAGGCTGAGGTCCAGAAACGGGTCGGTGGCGTCCCGATCGGCGTAGTCCTGGATCTGCTCCATGAGGGAGGGGACCAGATTGAAGGTGACGTGCACGCCGGGGAAGTCGGCCAGCACGTCCACCATGTCGTAGTAGTCCTTGAGCGCGTGGAGGCGGACCCACGGCAGGAGGAACCCGCCGTCGCCCACGCCCTTGTAGATGGGCTGGTGCATGTGCCACAGGATGAGCACGTGCAGCGGGTCGTTCCGCTTGGGCTGAATTTCCATGCTGTCCATGCTGCCACCCCTCGCCTTCAAGCGTCAATAATACCATTGAACGCGCGACCCGCCGCACCAAAATCTGCAGCGCCCGAACGCCGGTCCGAATCACGACCCAGCCAAAAAAAAAAAAAAAAAAAAAAAAACCCGGCGGAGAACCGCCGGGTGAGTAAAGAACGCAGGGGATCATGGGGTCGGTCGGGTATGACTTGTCCTCCCTACTGATAATTGCAGATGTACGGCAAGATCCTTCATCAGGCAACGAAAGTAGCCAGGCGCAGCCCCGCAAAGCGGGGCAGCGCCTGGACAACGGATACAATAGTTTAGAGCGCGCCCCAGAGACGGGGCGCGAGGAAATGACGCCACAACTTCGGAAATTTTCCATCCAGAACGTTTGTATATTCGAAACTATATTCTTGGAGGGAAAATATGCCCAACACTTATTTCAATCTTCAGTTTCATCTGGTGTTTTCCACTCAGGGCCGTCACCCTTGGATTTCCGATGATTGGCGAGAGGCCATGTGGGCCTATATGGGTGGCATCTGCCGTAATCGGGGTGCGATCGCCCTTGCGGTCGGCGGCATCGCGGAACATGCCCACATGCTTGTGGGATTCAAGCCCACCCATCGACTTTGTGATCTAATCCGGGAAATCAAGGGTGGATCATCTGAATGGGTTCACACAGTTCAAAACGCACCATGGTTCGACTGGCAAGACGGCTATGCGGCGTTTTCCGTCAGCGCCTCACAGGTGCCGGCTGTTCGAAAGTATATTCTGAATCAGGAAACGCACCATCTGACCGTCTCACCACGAGATGAACTACTCCAGCTGATCCAGCGACACGGCATCTCATTGGACGCCCGCTTTATTCTATAATCCTCTCCGCGCCCCCGACTGGGGGCGCGCATCGTCTAACAAAGAGCAACCAGGCGCTGCCCCGCTTCGCGGGGCTGCGCCTGGCTACTTTCGTAGTAATATTTTCGATTTTGCTCCAGGCCCACTCAGTTCATAACGTTCCTATAACATCCTCCGGATGGGCCTCTATCCGGATGACAGCGCGTGGGCCCTATTCGGCGCTGCTCCGCAGGCCGATGTAGGCGCTGAGCCGGGTCAGATCTTCCGAGAAGTAGAACAGGTCGCCGATCAGCTGCTGATCCGATTCGACCTGGATCCAGACGATCTGGGCGAAGACGTCGGGGAAGATCGTCTCCAATCCCTTGTCATACTTGCCCAGCGGCGGGATGACGTCGGTGACGGTTCCCAGCAGGGTGCCGTCGGCCGCGTACGCCTCGATGGCGAAGCCATTGTCGCTGGCGGCGATGTTGGTCAACCGGATTCGGCTGAACCAGTCCGCCCCGGTCCGAACCAGCGGGAAGTGATGCAGGGTGGCCCCGCTGCCCACACCGATGACGCCGTCGAACTGGAACGGCGCCTCGAGCTCGTCGGCCGTCCAGAAGAGCTCGAAGCCCAGCAGCTTCTCGGTGGCGCCCACCTTGAGATAGGCGGCGCCTTCGGGCAGCGCGTTGTCGAAGAAGTTTTCGATGTACCGGGTCATCTGCTCGAGTACGGCGACGGGCCGGTCGTTCTCGGCCAGCAGATCGCCGTTGGCGTCGTAGAGCGACAGATGCACTTGGACGGCCTGGGTGCCCAGGTTCGAGAAGGTGATGCCGGTGTCGTAAAACGCCCGCTCGGGGATCTCGTTGTAGTACACCCGGTAGGGGTAATCCTGCTGCCCCTGGGCCAGGGTGGTGACCAGGATCGGCGTGGTGGATTCCGACTCCTCGTTGCCTTCATTGACCGCCTGCAGCGAGAACCGGTACGTGGTCTGCGGCGCGAGACCGGACCGGGTGTAGTGGGTCTGGTCGGTGGTGGCGATGAGGTTGGGGACCGGGCCGTCGTTGCTGTAAATGGCGTAATGCTTGAGGTCCGGCTCGGGATTGGGATTCCAGCTCAGGTAGATTTCCGACTCGGAGATCGCCGTCCCCTCAAAGCCAGTGGGCCGGCTGGGCCGGGTCAACGGCAGCTCACCCTTTGCTTCCGGCTTGGCTTCAGCCTTGAACAGCTCCACCGTGGGCGAGAACCCCGGCAGCCCGGCCAGGCCCTTGTCGATGAAGGAGCCGAACACCTCAAAGCCGATGAGCGCTTTGTCGGACTCCACGCTCAGGAACTTGATGTCTTCCGGATGCTCGATGGCGAAGATCTGGTTCACCAGGCAGACAAACTTGCCGTTGGCGGGAATGCTGACCACTTTTCCGGTCAGGTATTCACCCTTCTCGGTATACGCATTGATGAACGGACTCGCCTGGTCAGCACCGGTGTTGATCAGGGTGATGCCGGTGTACCAGATGTCCGTCGTGACCACATACGGGAAGATCAGGTCCGCCGCGCCGCGGGCGAACATGGGAATGGTCACCAGCGATTCGTCGTCGCGCGTTCCGAAGGTGAGCACGCCGCGGAGCTTGGATTCGCTGGAAATCTTCACCCAGATGTCCTGCGCCAGCGTTTCCGGCGCGAACACCGCGTCGGCGTCGAGGTCCAGGGCCGCCTGGGGCGCCAGGGGATCGGCCTCGTGGGTTTCCAGCAGCGTGCCGTCCGCGTTGAAGGCGTAGAAAACCACCGGCTTGGCTTCATCCCCGATGTTGATCAGGGTGAAGCGCGTCTTCCAGTCGGCGGTGCTGGTGACATGGGCGCACATCAGGTCGTCGGTGAGGCCGAACGTGGCCGCCTGGACGGCGGGGCTCAGGCCCGACACATTGCCCGCCTTGTCCCGCGCCTGGATCTGGAAGCTGTAGACGGTGGCGGGCTGCAGGTTCTCGACGACGCTGCTGGTGGTCGTGGTGGTCGTCAGCAGGTTGCCGTTCAGGAACAGCTCGTAGCCGGCCAGACCGCTGCCGCCGGTGTCGGTGACCGCATCCCACGTGACCCGGATGCTGATGGTGCTCAGCGGGCTGGCCGCCAGGTTGGCGGGAACAGGCGGCGGCGTCGGGTCATCCTGCGTGGTCATGACCACCAGCGCGGGTGTGGACATCTCGGAGATGCGGCCGGCGCTGTCGCGCGCCCGCGCCTTGAACTTGTATTCGGTGTTCGGTGAGAGCCCTTCGTACCGGAACGCGAGCAGCGGACCGCTGTAGATCCAATAATAGGACTCGCCCCAGGGATTGACAATGACCTTGGCCAGGTCGTACTGGGCGATGGTGGAACCGGGCGGCGGAGTGGACGCATCCCAGGCCAGCTCGATATAGGTCCCGCCCACCGCCGTGTTCCGGAGGTTGGTCGGCGCGGTGGGCAGCAGGGTTTTGGTGGTCACCGAGATCCGTTCGCTGTGATCGGACTCGACATACAGCGTCGACAGCGCGGTGACGGTGAAGTAATAGGTGGTGCTGTGCATGAGATCGCTCACCGTGGTGCCGGTGCTCGTCACGATGTCGACAAGGGTGCCCGAACCCACCGGCGAATCCATGGAGCTGTGGCGGTAGACGCGGTAGTTCTGTATGGTCGTCCCGTTGGGCAACGGGGGATCCCAAGCCAGGGTGATGCTCGAGGCGGTGCGATCCGTATACCGCAGATCGTTCGGCGGGTTGGGCTTGCCGGCCGGCGGCAGCGTCTGCACGGTGGCCGGGGCCGATTTAGCCGATTCGTTGTTGGCGTTGTCCACCGCGCTCACCTGGTAGACGTAGGACGTGCTGGGGCTGAGGCCGGTGTCAACGTATGACTGGGCGGTGGTCTCGTAGATAGGCGTTGTGCCGTAGTCCCGGTAGACGCGGTACAGTTTGAGTCCGGTGCCGCCGTCCGTGGACACGCTCCAAGTGATCTGGATGGACGAGCTGGAGACGGCTTCGCTGGTCAGGATCTGGGGGACGGTGGGCGGCGTCGTGTCGGTGGTGCGGTCGGCGACGGCCTCCGCGCTCCAACCCGAACCGTTCCCCGAAAAATCCACCGCCTGGAGGCGGTAGTAGATCTTGTAGCCGGGATAGCTCCTAATGTCGACCAGCGAGACCGTCGGATGATACACGATCTGGAAGGGTTCATAGAAGGCGTCGCCCAGCTTCCGCTGGACCTCGTAATAGCGGACGCCGGACAGGTCGTCGGTGGACGGGTACCAAGACACCGTGATCTGGGTGTATTCGGCGTTGTAGACCGCCTGCACCCCGGTGGGCACGGTGGGCGGCACGGTGTCGTACAGGGTGGTGGCGGTGATGGCGACGGCGCCAGGATCGGCCACTTCGGTCTCATTGCCCACGGCGTCCACGGCGGTGACGTAATACATGTAGGACGTGCCGGCGGTGAGGTTGGTATGGTTAAATACATACACCGTCCCGGACAGCGTGGCCAGCAAGGCGTACCCCGGATCCGCCGCCTTTTTACCATACACCCGGTACGAGCCGATGCTTGTGCAGGCGTCAACGGCGGCGTTCCACCGCACATTGATGGAGGTCATGGTGATTTCGTATGCCGGCGCCCGGAGGTTCCCCGGGAGCGGAGGGGCCGCACGATCGATGGTCACCGTGCTGCTCGAGCCTGTCTGCGGGATGGTCGGGCCACCGACCACATGATGTTCGGCAGTCACATAGACCTGGAACGGGAAGCAGGTTTCCAGCCGTTCGTTGGGACGATACGTGACCTGGAATTCCCGCGTGTCGACGTTGTTGAACACAGCCTCTTCCAGGTCCAGACCGGTCGCCAGGTCAACCAGGGGGAAACCGGCGGGGGTGCCGCCCACATAGACCGTGAAGGTGACGTTCGGATCGCCCGAGGTCGGATCGGGGGAAATTGCGTACGGCATGCCGTACTGGTCCACGGTCTCGACGGTCAGCGTCATTGCGTTCGGAGAGGCGGACGGCGACAGCTCGACGTGCACGCCGCTGAACTCCGGCGGCGCGACAAAGTACTCGGCGGTGTCCGGAGTTTCCGCCTGATTCCCGGCGTAGTCCTGGACAATCAGGGTGTAATAATACGTGTTCCCGCCTTCCAGCGCGGCGTCTCGGTAGTAGTAGATGTCGCCTTCGATTTTGAACTTGTCTCCGCCTTCACCGAATTCCGGCACATAATCCGGAAAATGACCGGACGGATAATGCACCCAGATGCAGTTCGACGGGCCCGGGATAAACCCGGCCTGCGTGGACCGATGCAAGGAGTACAGTTTCACGCCCGAGCGATAGCTCGTCGTGGCGTCGTCGAACACCCTCGGCCAGCTCAACACACAGGCGTTGGATTCGCCGTCCACGCTCACCGCCGGGATATTGAGCACCGGCGGCGCGTCGTCGACATCGTTCGGTCCGACCTGGGTGACCTTCCAGATCGGCTCGAACAAGCCGTCCGCGTGCGAATAGTACAGATCCAGGAAGCCGTCATCGTTGAAATCCGCCAGGAACGGGCTCACCAGGCCGCTGGGCGGCATGTCGTACGGCCAGGTCTGCCGGGCGGCAAATTGATTGTAAACGGAAGGGGAGCCGTTGTTCAGGAACAGAGTCATCGTCAGCGACATATCTCCAACGACCAAGTCGAAATCGCCGTCGCCGTCCACGTCGCTCCAATGATGTTTGACGGAGTCTCCCCCGCAGTCG
Organism: Acidobacteriota bacterium; assembly: GCA_012517875.1. NCBI lineage: Bacteria > Pseudomonadati > Acidobacteriota > Acidobacteriota bacterium. The sequence goes on from JAAYUB010000051.1 coordinate 26,334, forward strand.
GCGACGGGCAGGCCGGTGGTCAACTTGAGGAAGCCGGCTCCCTTCCCGTCCACCCAGCCGTCGTGCTCACGGTCGCGATTGATGTAGTAGCGCATGTCCCCCAGTTGCTCGTTGAAGACCAGGTCGCGGTCGCCGTCGCCATCGAAATCCACGAAGGACATCGCCCACACGCCAAACACAGCTTCAATGCCTGCAAAGGACGTCGCCGCGCTCGTCCCCGCGTAGACAACCTGGGACCAGTCGGGACTTTCCGGTGTGCCGATGTTGCGGCGGTACCCCACGTTGCCGTTTTGTGTGCCGAAGAACAGGTCCAGGTCGCCGTCCAGATCAATATCCACAAATGCGCCGCACAGGCGCGTGGGGAGAGACGCCGTTGGCATTGAGTACAAGAGCGTGAACACGGGCGGGATCTCGGACTCCGTGCCACTGCTCAAATAGACATCCAATATTTGAAGATCACCCAGTATCAGGTCGAGGGTGCCGTTGTTATCGACGTCGGCAAACGAAATTTTCGTTTTCAGTGTATTGGGAGACTGTGCGTAGACATAGCCGATGGGGACGCACAAGATAATTGCCATCAGGATTAATAATTTAATGAGTTGTCGCATCGACGCCTCCTGCAAATTTTCACGAATAAACTGTAACAAATTTTTCACACTTGAAAGTGATTCCCGTCACCAACTCCCGTTTTCTGTGACGCCGGGTGAGATCCTGTGTGGCGGGCAGCAATACCCCACTGCCGCCGCCGATCCCGGAAAATCCAGGACAAGCACATGATAACATGTAATTTGCCGATTGCACAACGTTCTTCCTCTACTGATAATCCAGCGGGATCACAATCGTGCCCTGCCCGGCCTGAATAACTTCCTGCCACAGGTGGATGCTCTTGCCGGATGTCCACCGCAGATAGGCCGTTCCTGCCGGTATGGTTCCGCCGAACAGACTGGCCGGATCCAGCCGTTTGATGGTCCGGATGGAGACGGCGCCCGATGAAGCGGTGCCCAGGGTCGCGCCGCCGGCATCGCAGGCCGCCAGGCTCACTGAGGTGGTGTTGGAACCGGTGGCGTTGCTCACGATGAGGCGAGTGCCGTCCAGCCATGGCACGATCCCCTGCTGGCGCAGCTCGCGGTCACCCGCCAGCGGGTAGCCGCACAAGATGCCCTGCTCGAAACTGCCGTACAGGACGAATCCCATCACCGGCCGGAGCGGCACGGTTTCTATCTTCAACCACACGATGGGACCGTTGGGGGGATTGGTGAAGATCTGATCCACCAAGGCGACGAATTTCTGGCGGCTGGTGAGTGTAACAGCATAGTACTGGAAATCGGGGTCCGAAGCGTACGCGTTGATGCCGCTGGCATTGTAGGCGGTGATCCGCACTTCGGTGTACCCCGGATTGGGGTTGACGACGGAGATTCCGGTCCACCAGCCGCTCTCGGCGGGGATGTAGGCGGTGCTGAGGGCCGTCTGCCCCTCGACCTGGAGGGGCACCCCCTCGAAGAGGCTCAGATCGTTGGTTCCGAACAGCTCGAAACCCACCACGTCTCGGCTGGCGTTGATCTCGATCCAGCCGGCCTCCGCGAGAGTCTCGGGCGGGAACGCCGTTCCCAGCATGTTGATGTACCGGCACCCGGGCAGGATATCCAGTTCCAGCGGATCGCCCACCGCCTCGCCGTCGCTGCGGTACGGCTGCAGGCTCACCTGGGCGGAATTGTTGATGTCGGGATTGGCGATGCTGATCCCGGTCCACCAGGTCGAGTCCACGGCCAGGTGATTGAAGTACATCTTGCGGGCGCCGGCGGCGGCCAGCGGCACGGCGGCCAGATTGCCGCCGAACGCCGTGTTCGAGAACAGAAAGGCGCCCGAGAGCTGGCGGTCGGACCGGATCCGCAGCCAGCGGCCGTTGTCCGGGGTGATGTCGGGGAAAATATCCTCCAGCAAACCCATCCGATAGCCACCCCCCTCCACAGTGGCCAGGGTGGTGGCGAACTGCTGCTTCTCGTAGCCGCCCTCGGTGCTGCGGTAGAAGTGAAAGAACACCTCGGCCGGATCCGCTTCCTGGTCCACCAGGGCCATGCGGGTGGTCCAGCCGTCGGCGTTGGCCAGGTGCGGCATGAAGAACGACAGGCTGTCCCGGTTGATTTCGAGGCCGTAATTGCGGAAGTTGGTCTGCGGCGCAGCCGGGATCAGTTCCAGATAGAGATCGCCGTCCTCGTACTGCTTGCCGGCGTGGATGACCCGGTAATTGTCGACGGTCTCCACGGTGCCCACAGGCGTGCCCTGGCTGTCGGTGAGGGTCGCGGTGACGGCCTTGTCCAGCTTCTCCGGGTGAACGGCCACGTCCACGGTCTCGCCCGCCTCGACCGGAAGCCGGAAATAGTCGGGATCGAGCAGGCGCCCGAAAAAGACCGGCTGGCCGAGGGCGACGGCGGTTTCGCGGGTGTCGTTCGGCTCGCGCGCATCATCGGTGGGCGCGGCCGGCAGGACCGCGTCCGTGAGCAGGCGCGCCCGGTCATAATCCAGGTATGGATTGGCGGAGTAGCGGGCCACGGGCTCCCACATGAAGTGCGGCCGGCTCGTCGATGTCCAGGTGCCGCCGATGATCGTCTCGCCGTCCATCTCCAGATCGTACTGATAGGTGTTCCGCCGCACGTAGGTGGATGTGGAGTCCGGGGATTCCATGTCGCGGCCCAGGTACACGACGGTGGTGACCTGCCGGGTGCTGCCCACGTCGGTCCAGGTCATCTCGTAGCGGTAGCAGGGGAAATTCCAGACCTGGGGCCCCGGACTGGTCTCGATGATGATGGGCTTGGCCAGGTTCTTGATGAATTCCACCAGCGTCGTATGGAACAGGACCGGCGAAATGGGTTCCACCAGCGGATCCTCGGGAAACACGCGGGAGGCGTCTCCCTGGTGGGCTTCGGTCAGGAATGCCTTCTTGTCGCCCACGCGAAGATAGACGGCGTTGTATTCGCCGGGAACCGTCGGTTCCACCTCCAGCGCCGACGCGGCGGCCCATCCGTTGCAGTGGCCGTACCAGTCGGCCCAGTCGGGATCCACCGGATCCTCGGGCGTCCCATGGTATTGCAGCTCCCAGGCCCAGAGATCTTCCCGGGGAGGTTCGCCCAAGGCCAGGTTGTACTTGTCGAATGGGGCGAAGAATCCCTCCCAGTCGGCGTAGGGCGTACCGTACGGCTTGTTGGCCCGGCCGGTGGCCATGGCGGCGTCGACGAACGGCCACCAGTGGCCGTTCCACGCCTGGTAGGAAAGTTGGGCGGAATCGGAGCCCGCGAGCAGCACGCCGGGGCAGAGCCCGAACAGGATCATGACGAAGACCCGCCTAGTCCACATGGGAACGGCCTCCGGGATGCCAGGCGACAAGGCGGGAGGTCTGGCCGGGCGTGCGATACTCCAGCCACCACGGCAGCTCGCGGTCCCAGGTCATCAGCCGCTCATCGTCCGGCGCCAGGGAGTCGGTGATCCGATAGGTAAACCAGGGTGCGGCGGCCGCCGGACCGTCGGCCGCCTTCCAGGCTGCCTGGGTGGCGGCGTCGGGCGCGGCGGCGGTGATGCTCAAGGATCGCCGGACGGCCTGGCCGGACGTCAGAGGGGAATCCCGGCTCACGATGCGTCGGCTCTCCCCGCCTGTCTTGCCGGCGGCGCCGGCGCGGCCGATAAAATCCAGCGGAATGATGCCAAAGGGCATCAGGAACACGTCCGTCGGCTCCTCCGCCAGCACCGGAAACGCGTGCCAAGCGTCCCGGAAGAACTCCCGGATGCTTACCGAACCCAGCCGGCCCGTGTCGGGCTGCAGCCGAAAATCGGCCTCGACCCGAAACTGTCCGTCGTGACTGCGCACCTGGACAAGCCACCACTTGCCGTCGGCGCCGGCTTCCTGCGCCACCACCTCAAACCGCCACCGGGCGGTGATCGTGGCCGCACCGGGCAGCCGGGCATGGTATACCGTCTCCACCTCCCAGGCCGGGCCGGCCGCGGCGGCGGCGTACGGAACGGTGCCGCCGGCCAGGATCATCCCCAGCATCATGGCGACCAGCGCTACACGGATCGGCTGCTTCACAAGTCCTCGCGTATCGGCGCCGGCCTTCTCCCAAACGGGTGGACCGGCCTGCTATACAGATGCGCCGGGATCCGGAATGGCGTCAGTTAAATTCCCGGCGGCGGATCTTTCTTTTGTTTGTCAGCGGACGTTCCGCTTTGCGTCGCCGGCGCCGGTTTCGCCTTGTCGGCGGCGGTGCCTTCGGCGGTCTTGGTCTTGTCATCCGCTGCGGTCTTGGGTTTTCCGTCGGCGGCCTTCTGCTCCGGCGCGGCGGCGCCGTCGGTCTTGGCCGTTTCGGCCGGTTGCCCGGCCGCATGCACCGGCGCCACAGGGGTGCTGCTCACGGCCTCGGACAGCGACGGGCTCTGGCCGTACTTCTGCCGGATCCGGTTGATCGCCGCCCGCTGTTTCTCCAGTTCAGCATCAGTGATCCCGCTCTTGGGTATGGAAGCCGCCGTGGCGGCCTGTGCCGCGCTCCGGTCAAAGGGGGTGCGGCTGGCATAGACGCAACGCCACACGTCCTCCTCCAGAAGCCACTGCTGGCGGCTCCGGAGGTTGCTCAACTTTCGCCCCATCGCGTGAATGTCACACCGGATCTCCACCAGGGCCCGGGTGGAATCCTGCGCATTGATCTGAATCGCGTCGACGGTGTAGCCGAGTATCCGGGTATTGTTCCGGCGGATATAATCGACCATGGTCATGTTCTCCCGGCTGGCCCGGGTGAGCATGTCATAGCATACATCCAGTTTCCGTTCCTTCTTGGCGGTCCAGAACGATTCCACTCGGGTCTTCAACCGGGCATCCGCCGATTCCGGCACCGCCGGCGGCGGGGGCGCGGCGTCCTGGGCCGCTGCGCCGATCATCCACACCGCAAAACACATCCAGAGCACACCGCTGGCCACTCGCCTCATGTTCGCCTCATAAAAAACGGGTAGCATTTCATTGGAATGCTACCCGGTAGAATCGAAAAAAGAGGAGGCTCGCGCCTCCTCTTTCCCAGCAGTCTTACTTGGTGCCTTTCTTGGCCCAGCCCGGCGCGCGGCCAGGCGCATCGTTCCAGATCTGGGCGCCGTCCACGTGACGGGCGGTGTAGCCGTAGGCCTGCTCGTAGTCGCCCATCAGAACGAACGCGTCGATCCCGGCGATGGCGCCGTTATCCACAAAGTTGCCCGCATAGTTGGGCGGGTAGTCCACGTCGACCACCGTGTAGACAACAAGGCCGCTCATCGCTTCGTCGCCCCAGAGCGTGTCGGAATAGCCGGGGCTCAGCACGGCCGCCTGGAAATCCGGATCGGAGAGGTTGCGGAGCCACATTTCGTGCGCACCAAGCGGCGGAAGAGCGATCGAGTACTCGTCGCCATCCTCTTCCCACATCCAGAAGACGCCGTGTTCAGTAGCCTGGGCGGCGTAGTTGGTCAGCGCCACACCGCACCACCAGTTGACATTAGGATTGTTGACCGGAGCCAGGAAGGGGAACCACAGATACAGGTCGTACTCGACCGGCTCGGGATCCGGCTCGAGGCAACCGTAGATGTAGGCAATCGTGAACGGCGGAGTCGTGGCCGGCTTGTAGCCGCAGTTGTATCCGGCCGGCTCATAGTCCACAGTCACTCTCAATTCGAACACATCATCGGTGTACCAGCTCAGGAGGCAGCAGGTGTTGATGCGGATCGAATCGACGTCCACCAGGACGCAGTATGCGCCGTAATCCGGATCAAAGGTGGTCCAGGTGGCCTCGTCGGGCAGAACGAACTCGAGCACCTTGTTGGTGACACGCGTTCCGAGGAAGGGGCCATAAATGCCACCCGGCGCATCGGGATCAAACAGGTAGAAGCTGGGCGTGATACCAGCCAGAAATTCCGGGTTCAAGCCGGTGCAGGTATAGCCGTCCTCATTGTAAGGGGCACCCAGCGTGACGGTGATGGTGCCGCCAGGTGAGAAGGCGTAGTAGCCGGTGGGGCAGTCTTCCGCGATGCTGAACATGTGACCCTGGCCGAACTCGATGTCATAGAGTTCGTTGATCCACACCGTGGCGCCGGAGCAAGGGGTGATGACTGTGCCCTGGTCCGGAGGAGGCGGGGTGGGGCACACATGGACTTCGGGAGCTTCCATGCAGCCGACGGTCCAGTCTTCAAACACGCACGGATCGCCCTTGCAGGGCCAGTACAGTTCGAGGTCGCAGACCTGGCCGGGAGCGCCCTTCTGAGCCAGCGAAGGATCGGAGGGCTGGAAGTTCACGCTGTAGCGGGGACCCAGCACACCGTTCGGATCGGAATAATAGACCGACAGACCCACGCGCCAGAAATCGTCGTAGGCGAATTCGGTGGAGGACGTGGAAAAGTTCAGGCAGAGGATCGTGTCTTCCTGCTTGTCGTCGGCATCGCCGTCGTCGTCGCAATCATAGCCGCTGCCAACAAAGTTGTTGAAGCCGGCAGCGGTGGTGGGGGTGACGCACGCCGGGGTGCCGATGGTGCACCGCAGACGGTCGGTGATGGTCAGGCCCAGGTCGGACATGTCCCGGAGGAACAGCAGGTCCACGTAATCCGGCTCGGCCCGGACCACACGAATGGACGTGTAATCAACGGGCAGGACCGGGGTGCCGGCATCGATTTCCCACGCAATGGGGATCCAGGTGCCGGTGGGGCTGAGGGTGCCCACGGGGTGCGATCCCAGCTTGACGAGCTTGATGTTCTTGGACATCTGGATGCGGACCAGGAAGTACCCTTCGGTATCCGGCCAAACATCCATGTCGTCAATGAATTCAGGAGCGGAGAAGATCAGACGGAAGGATCCAGCTCTCTCCATCGTGCCGTCGGGATTGACCAGCGGGGTCGTGGTCTGGACTTCGATAGTCGCCATGGACCAGACGGCCAGCAGAGAGATGATGGAGAGGGTCGCGAACAGCTTCAAATGTTTCATTGAGCAAACCTCCATCGGTTGAGATTAATAAAGTTTTGAAAAAAAACGGTTTGTCGATTTTCGACGCACGTCACGTCACAGTATAGAGTGATCGGGGAGCAAAAAGTTGCTAAGATTTTTGTCTCCGCTCATAGCTAAGGATTGCGGACAGCGTAATATTAGTGAAAAGGGCAAGGCCTGTCAACAGACTTTTTTGTCGCGTCGGCATATTTCACCGCTAAATATTCGTTTTGTGTGACAGAGTTCACAAAATGTATCGGGCTCCCCCGCCGCTCTCCGCCTCACGGCGTCCGCAGCCGCTTCAACAGGGCTGCGGCGTTCTCCCGGTCGGGCGCGGGCAGGTCCAGCTTCAGCGCCCGCTCCAGGTGTCCGGCGATGCGGTCGGCGGGCGCATCCTGGCGGGCCAGCAGCATCGCCAGGTTGTACCAGGCCTGGGCGAAATCCGGACGGATCCGGATCGCCTCCTCGAGGCATCGCCGGCTTTCATCGAGCCGGCCCTGCTCGGCGTGGACGGCGGCCAGGTTGGACCAGGCCATGTGGTTCTGCGGGTCGTCGGCCACCGCGCGCCGGTACCAGCGGGCGGCGTCGTCCCATCGGCCGGTGCGGGCGTACAGGTTCCCGAGGTCGTTATAGAACATGTCCGCCAGCGCCCCGAACCGACTGCCGCCGAGAAACAGGTCGATGGCCTGCTGATACTCGCCGCGGGTCTCGTAAATGTGTCCGAGCTGGCGATAGGTGGTCAGGTACATGGCCAGATCGCGCTGGACGTATTCCCCGCGCCGCCGTTTCTGGACCTGGGCCAGACGTCGGCGCTCGGCGGCGGTGAGCTGCTCCCGCTCGAACAGCGGGGGCACCGCCAGAATCCGCTCCAGATAGGTCGCCGCCAGGTCGAATTCGCCCCGGTCCAGATGATGCTCGGCCAGCACCCGATTGGCGCGGACGCAGCGGGGCGCCTTGGCCGCCGTATCGGTGAACAGCGAGACGTTGTCGCGGTACACGGGGTTGTGGACCAGCAGCACCACCGCCAGGAATGCCGCCGCACCGGCGCCCGCCGCCCACGCCAGCCGGCGGTTCCGCCCATGGAGCCACGCCAGCCCGAGGCCGCCCAAGCCGCAGGCGCCGAGCGACGGCAGCAGCAGGTAATGTTCGGCCAGCAGCTCATGATGGGGCACGAGGTGCGACATGGGCAGGCTGGCGACAAAAAACCAGAGGCCCCAGAATGCCGTCTGGCGGCGGCCGGTGGCGGCGAGCCACGCCAGCGCAGCCAGGAGCGCGGCGACGAACACCGCCGCGGCCAGGCCCAGCGGATCCGCCCAGGTGTAGGCGATGGGAAACCCGTCGTACGAATAATCGGCCCGCAGGGTGAGCGGCAGCACCATCAGCCAGAGGTCGTACGCCAGCACCTTCGCCACCGTCAGCAGGTTCGTGACGAAGCTGCCGCCCCACCAGCTCAACTTGGCGCTCGTGGCGGTCAGGAACACCTTGTAGAAGGCCAGGCCGGCGCCCAGTGCCGCGATGGGGAACCAGTACCACCAGCCGCGGCGCAGGGTGCGGCGGACCCCCGCGCCCATCCGCCGCCAGGGTCCGCCCTCGGCCGCCGCCGTCTCCTCGACCCACTCGTACAGGAAGATGAGCGCCGGCACCACGATGCCCAGCTCCTTGGCCATGAACGCCAGCAGGAAGCCGGCCAGCACCGCCGCCCACCACCAGACGCGGCGGGTCCGGCGGAACTGCAGGTAGGCCCAGAACGCCAGCAGGACAAACAGCGCCGACAGCAGATCCCGGCGCCCGGAGATGTAGGTGACCGCGTCCACGTGAACCGGGTGCACCGCAAAGAGCCCCAGGGCCGCCAGCGCCGCGCCGTCGCCCAGGCCCGCCGCGCGGAGCACCCGCCAGGCCGCCGCCAGCAGCAGCGCGAACCAGACCAAGTTGGACAGATGAAACACGAACGGGTCCATGCCCCCCAGGGCGTGATCCAGCGCGTAGCTCAACGTGCGCAGCGGGCGGTAGGCGACACCCTGCACGGTCGCCCGGGCGGCCTGCGCCAGCGACTGGACCGCCGGGTTGTTCCTGACCAGCGCAAAATCGTCGAAGACGAAATCGTACTCCAGGCCGGGCGCGTACAGCAGGACGCCCGCCAGGATGATGACGGCGGCCCACCCGCCCGCACCGACGGCCGGCCGGGCCGGCGTCGCCGTGGGTTGCGGCGCCGGTGGGTCCGGCCGCTTCCGGCGGTCGGGCTTACTTCCCTTTCCCGCCGCCATCGCGCGGCACGACCTTGCAGGAGATGTTCAGCCACACGTCTTCGACATCGGTGACGATGTGCAGGTTCCCGTCACACATGTCCGGGGGCAGGTCGTCCTTGAGGGTGAGTTCGATGACCGCGGTCTCGCCCGCCGCCTGGGCCACCGTCACGACAAAATAGTCCCGCGACGGTTCCGCGCGCAGCACCTTCAGCGGCTGACCGTCCCGGCGGGCGACGGTGATCCGGCGCACCGGCGCCCGGTCGCCCTCACGAACCCAGAAGTTGACCCGGCTCGGCGTCAGCCGCAGCGGCGAGGATTTCTGGAAGTAGACCGGCAACTGGAGCAGCGGGAAATCCTGGCTGTTCGATTCCACGCACAGCGTCGCGACACGGCGGAACGCGGCCCCCGGAGGAAGCCGGAACAGAACCTCCCAATCCTTCCCGGGGAGCGCCCGCCATTCGGCCTGGAGGAAGCCGGTGGGGTCGTACACACGTTTCGGCTGGATTCCATCCGCGGCCCGGAACGTGATCCGGCCCTGGAAATCGGGCGCCACCGGCCAATCCAGGGCGAACGTCCGCGGGCTCCACTCGATGTCCCCCTTCACTGAGGCAGTGACATACAGCGTGGTTTTCGGCGTGGCCGGATCGTCCGTGGTGAGATCGATGCTCTTCGACACATCCTCCGGCAGGTTGCCCGCGGTGTATTTGATCGACAGGTGGGACTGGCCTCCCGGCGGGACGATCCGGTCGGTCAGGCGGGTCACGGTGCAGCCGCAGTGCGCCTTCACGCTGAGGATGCGCAGGGGGGCGTCGCCGGTGTTCAGGATGACGAATCGGCCCGGCGTGACGGAATTGGGGCGCACGACGCCGAGATCCAGAGTCTGGTTCATCACCTCGAACCGCGGGGTCCCGGCGGCGGCGTGAGCCAGGCACAGGACCCCGATCAGAATCAGGAGCGGCCAGCGGCGCATCAGCGGTCTCCGGCTGAGCCGATCGGTGTCGGCGTGGCGGCCGCATCGCCGATCCGGGCGCGCACCGGAACGGCCATATGCCGGGCGCCCATCCGGACGGTGACCGTGGCGTTGCACAGCCCGGCCGGCGCCTTGGCGTCGATGACGATCTTCACCACATTGGCCGCTTCGCCGTTGCGGACGACCTCGGCCCGAACGAACGGATTGCTGGACTCGACGGCGGTGATCTGGAACGCGACGCCCTTGTTGCTCTTGACGATGACGTCGCGGGTGGCTTCGGTGCCCGCCTTCAACCCGTACATCATGAGCCGGGCCGGAACGACGGCGAACTCCTCCTGGAACTTGATGTAGACCGGAAGCTGGATGACCGGGAAGCTCTCGCTGTTGGTTTTGGCCCGGACGGTGGAGTTGAGATAGCCGCGGTGGTCGGCCGTGACCTGCTCCGGCACGAAGGCCACCTTGAGCTCGAAGCGCCCGTCGTCGGTCCGCCGCCAGTCGCAGCGGAGAAACGGGTCGTCGGCCTTCAGATCGGTCAGCTTGAAGGCGTCGGGATCCTTGGCCATGAAGAAGACCGACGCCTCGGCCGCCGCGTCAACCGGAATATTGTCGAACCGGATGTAGGACGGGTTGAATTCCAGATCGGTCTTGATCGCCGCCCGGATCGTGAGCACCGATTCCGCCTGTTCCGGATCGTTTGAATACACCAGGATCTTCTTTTCGGACACGCCCGCGGACCGCCCGGCGTGGTAAGTGATCTTGATGACCGACGACTCGCCCGGCGCCAGCAGCTTCTTGCTCGGCGCGACCGCGGTGCAGCCGCAGGTGGACTGCACTTTAGTGATTTCGAGAATGGCATCACCGGTGTTGGTGAAGGCGAACTCGTGGGTGACTTCGTCGTTCGGCTTGAGCTCGCCGAAATTGTGGACGGGCTGCGCGAACACGATTTTGGGCGTCCCCGTGGCCGTCGCCGGCGCCTCGCCCTGGCCCAGGGCGCCGGATCCCAGCACCAGCAGGACAACGAGCCCCGCGATGATGGCACGCAGTAGATTCATGTGGCCTCCTTCTTGATCCCCGGCGCGAACGTCGCGGAATCGGTGGAACAGAATACCTTATCCATTTTCAGCCGGCGGTTCAACTGATTTCGCATCGGTCGGCCGTGCCGGCGTCTTGCGCTGGTCATCGGCCCCGCGATCCGGTATAGTGGATGGATGGCGCCGGCGATTCATGCGATATATAGATGACGGAAACACCCGGATGGACGAACAGCGATCACCTGATGTAGCGCCGCCACGCGTCAGCATTGTCATCCCGTCCTACCGCAGCGGCCGGACGCTGGGGGACGTGCTGGCCGCGCTCCACCGCGAACTGGCCGGGATGTCCCACGAGATCGTCGTGGCGGACGGCGCCGCCCGCGGCGACGCCGCCGCCGCCGCCCGGCCCTACCCGACGGTCCGGGTGGTGGAGCGGGCGGAACGGCTTTCCTGCGGGGCCGCCCGCAATACGGGCGCCGCCGCGGCCCGCGGCGACCGGATCCTGTTTCTCGACGCCGACTGCATCCCGCAGCCGGGCTGGGGTCGCGTGCTGGCGCGGCTGCTCGACGAGGCGCCGGCTATCGTCTCCGGGGTGATGGCCAACGGGACGCCCCGCTCGTGGGCGGGCTCGTTGCAGTACTGGGCGGAGTTCTCGCGGTTCGTCCCGTCCGGCCGGCCCGGCCAACGCCTGTTTCTGCCGTCGTTCCAGCTGCTGATCCCGCGGGAGCGGCTCACCGCTCTCCCGCCCTACGCGCCCGAATTCATCATCGCCGAAGACATCCTGTTCTCCGCCCACATCACCCGCGCGGGGCTCCCGGTGCGGTTCGAGCCGCAGCTTGTTGCCGCCCATCGGAACAAGGAGCGGCTGCCCGACGTGCTGCGTCACCTGTGCCAGCTCGGCTATGGCAGCGGACGCACCCGCCGCCTGTACCCCGGCCTCCGGAAGGAGACCGTCCGCTTCGTGCCGTTCCTCGCGCCGGCCGTGCTGGCCTACTCCTGGGCCGGCCTCGCCCGGCGAATGCTCACGGCCCGGCCCAGCCCGGGCTGGCGGACGCCGGTGCTCCTGGCCCTGGCGGTCCCGGGCCTGGCGTGCTGGCACGCCGGGTTCTGGGCGGGATTGTACTTTCCCCGAGCGACTCAGTGGCCGTATCGCCGGTTCATGGGGATTTCCCACTGATTCCGCCACCGGCGGCCCGCCGGCGTTCCCCAGGACCGCGATCCCGACAACCGGAGACCATTCACGCTGGATTTACCCGGCGAACCGGTTTATCTTGAGGCCGTGACCAACAAACGGACAAGCACCCCACCGCGTCACCCCGTGCTCGATTTCATCACCGACCTGTTCGGGGGACGGAAGCGCGACGCCAAGGGCGTGCGGCACGTGGTCTTCGGCCTGAACGCCCGCCTGACAGCGCTTCTGGTGCTGCTGCTGCTGGCGCTGCTGGCGGGCGCGGCCGCAGTGATCTACTGGGCCGAGACCCCAGCCGCGCGGCAGTCGGCGGCGGAGCTGGAGCAGATCGGCGTGCTGCCCGTCCGCTGGCTGTCGCTGTTCGTGGCTGCGGCGGCGATTGCCGGCGGAGCGGGGCTGCTCCTGTTCTCCGGCTACATCCGCGGCGTGGTCCGGCGCCTGCGCCGGGTTCAGGCGGCGGCGCTCGCCATCGGTGACGGCGACTACGACACGCGCATCGCGCTGGCGGGCCGCGACGAGGTGGGCCAGCTGGCCGACGTCCTGAACCACATGGCGGCGGAGTTGAAGGAAAAGGACGCGCTCAAGCGGGAAAAGGGAACCATGGAGAAATTCATCTCCAAGTCCGCTCGGACGATGATCCAGAAATCGGGCAGGGACGGCGAGACCGTGAATCTTGGCGAATGCCAGGAGATCGACCTCAGCTTTCTGTTCGCCGACGTCCGGGGTTTCACCGCCTTCGCCGAATCCCATCACCCCATGGAGGTCATGGCCACCCTCAATGCCTACTTCGACCTGCAGTTCCAGGCCATCCGGAACCACAGCGGCGACGTGGACGACTACGTGGGCGACCAGGTGA
>JAAYUB010000052.1 GCA_012517875.1 Acidobacteriota bacterium
CGGCGGCAAGGGGGTCGAGCACGAATTGCGCCAGGTGGGCGGCGAGGGCGGCGGCGGGGGGGAGGGTGGCGACGTGAAGACTGTGGTTCAGGAGCTGGTGCACATGGGCGGCGAGGGGGGCGGCGGCGGGGTCCAGGACGTGGCGTCCGCCGTCCGGAATCTGGTGGCGGGCGACCGGGAAGAGGTTCAGCCCGACGAGGGCCGGCAGCCGGGCCTGCTCGATCCGAACCTCCTCCAGCACCACAAGCACCGGCGCGCCTGACGGCGCGGCGGCCGCGTTGCCCAAGGAGAGCGCCCGCTCGAAACGGGCGCGGGCGTTGGCCATGCCGGACCGTACGAGACGGAACTCATGAGTCGCTCCAACCGGCTTCGGGACGATCGCCAGAAACTCCTGACCCTGCTCCGCCGGGACGGCCTCCGGCTGGCGACACCGGAGCGGCCCCTCTTCAAACCGGATGGCCGGGCGGTGGATTGGTGGCTGGACACCCTGCGCGTGACCCTCACCCCGGAGGGCGCCTGTCTGGCCGGCCGCTGCCTGCTCCGCCTGCTGGAGCGGTTCGACGGCCGCCAGCTGGCCACCGGCGGCACCATCGGCATTCCCCTCCTCCAGGCGTGCGTAGCGCTCTCCGGCGGCCGTTACCGGGGTCTGATCGTCCGCAAGGAGCTCAAACCGTATGGCACCCGACTCTGGATCGAGGGTCCCGTGGACACGGCCGAGCCGGTGGTGCTCGTGGACGACTCGCTGGTGTCGGGATTCGCCATGGACGCCGCCCGCCGCCGTCTCGAGGCGGCCGGCCTCCGGGTGGAAGGCGGGGTGGTCCTGGTCCGGTTCGGCTGGGCCGACGGCTTTGCGCGCTTCCGGTCCATGGGCTATCACATGGAGTACCTGTTCGACGTCTGGGAAGACGCCATCGCCCCTACGCCCGCGCCCGATGCCGTCCCGCCCAATCCCACGCGCACCCCCGCCGGCCTGGCAGCCGGCGGCCCGGCGATTCCGGCGGGGCTGACGCCGCCCGAAGCCGCCCGCCGGGCCTGCGCCGCGGTCCTGGCCGAGGGGCGGCTTCCCGGTCCGCCGGAATGTCTGGACCAGCCGTACGACTCCGCCGGCGGCGCCTGGGTCAGCCTGCGCGACCGGGCGGAACCGCGCCGGCGGTATGCCCGCGCCGGCTTCTGGCGGTTCCCGGAGGAGGGGGATCCGGCCGATCCGGCGGCGGACCTGGTGGCCGCTGCGGTCCGAGTCGCGCTGGAACTGCCGCCCGGCCGGGAAGGATTGGACCTTCTCGACCGGAGCGGGGTGGGCGTGACGTTCTTTTCCCGGCTGAAGCCGTGCACGCTGGGCGAACTGGACAACCGCCGCTACGGGATTGTGGTCCGCAGCCGGGAACGGCCCCATCGGATGGGCGGGGCCCTGCCCGGCATGCCCGGCATCGCCGGCGAGTGGGCGCAGTTTGAGCATGCCCGGGCGACGAACGCCGGCCTGCTCCCCGCTGAACCATGGCAGCTGTTCCGGCACAGCCTGGTGAAAGTGGTGGAACCGGACGTCGCCTGGCCGCCGGGAGGCGTGCCAGCCGCAGCCACCGATCCCGGGTGGAACCGGACACCGGACGGTTCCTTCCCCGGCCGGCGGCCGGTGGAGGGCGGCGATGGCGCCGCCTGGCCGAGGCTCGCTTCGGCCTGGGCCGGATTCCTGTCCCGGGTCGTGGGCGCCGCCGGCGCCGTTCCGTCGGGCTATCATCCGTTTCAGGACCGGTTCGATCCGGCGCTGGATGCCGCCGGCACGGCTCGGCTGGCCTGGAGTCTGGCCCGCCATGCCGGTCGGGTTTCCGCCGGCGGGCTGGGCGACCAGGTCCGGCGGATCATCCGTCCGCTGGTGACAGGGCTGCGGCGGATCCCCGGGGATGGGCTCCGATGGGCCGAACCGTCGCACGGATCAACCATCTCGGCGCACGCCTGGCTGCTCTTGGCCCTGTGCCACCTGCCGTCCGAAGAACCGGGCGCCGGGCTGATACCGGATCTGGAGGCAGCCCTCTGGGGAACCCTCGACCGGCACGGACGGATCGTCGACAACCGGATGGCCGAGGATGGAGTTGAAGTGGAAGAGGATGTCGGGGGCCTGGTGCTTCTGGCGTTGGCATACGCCGCCTGCGCGGGTCACAGTGCCTGGGACCGAGCCCGCTGGCTGACCGCATTCCGGTTTTATCGGCATCGCTTCCGGTATGCCGGAAGCGTGCGCCCGATGCCCGGGCTGATGCAGGCGTTTTCGGTGGGGGCGCGGGCGGCGGCAGACGAGGAGGTCGCGGCCGCGGCCCACGAGGTGGCCGCCCGGGCGCTCAGCTGTCTATCACGGCGCACCGGCGAGTTCTTCACCGGCGACCCGGCGGGTCCGCCCACTGTCCGGACCGCGCTGTGCCTCGAGGGGCTGGGTGCGGTTGTGGATCTGGCGGTGGAACTGGGGCAGGGGCTGCTCATCCGGAAGTACCGGCGGGCCGTCGACGCCGGATGCCGCCTGCTGGACCGCCTCACGATCCAAGGGACAGACGGCGGCAGGCTGCCCGGTCTCTTGCGGGCATCGGGCGGCGTGCGGGACGGACGCGGCCTGAGCCGCGTCGACATCGCCGGCGTCGGTCACTGCCTGTCGACCGCCGAATGGGTGCTGGCCTCGCTGCAGAATCAGTCGGTCCTCTCGCCATCGCTCGAATAGGTATGGTAATGCTGCGATCCGGCGGCACGTCGATTCAACCTGCGTATTTCCAGATTCACTGGACGGATGAAATACCGTCGCCAGTCTGGCGCTTCTGCCGGCGAATGCGCCAAGGCTCAGTACCG
Source organism: Acidobacteriota bacterium (assembly GCA_012517875.1). Classification (NCBI taxonomy): domain Bacteria; kingdom Pseudomonadati; phylum Acidobacteriota; species Acidobacteriota bacterium. The sequence goes on from JAAYUB010000052.1 coordinate 2,827, forward strand.
GTTCAGGGTGGCTGGAGCCTTTGATGCGCCTTGGCATGCCCGAAAAGCGCTGGCATCGCGGAGTGGGATGAAGTAGGATTTCTTCACCGGGCCATCGGGGACCGGTGGTGTGGCGGTCGAGGATGTTTTCGTCTATGGCGGGATTGATCGAGGCGGGATGGTGGAACATGGCCCGAGGCACCCGGACAGATCCCGCGACGGCATGAAAACATGGGCATTACGTTCGACTCCACCTCGATCCAAAACAACCAATCAAATATCAGCAATGATCGATAACAAATACTATGACTGATCAATAACAAATGACTGATCAAAGCCAGATGACAAATGGGTAACGAAATGAGCGCTCCGGTGTGCCCATGACGCACCCCTGTCCGTGGTGCCTGGAATCGCTGAACCGCGCCGAGCGCAAGGGCGCCGAGTGCCCGCGCTGTGGCCGGCCGCTGGGCGACGGCAACGGCGGCGCGATGCGCCAGCTCGACGTCCGATACGACGCGGTGGTCGCCGAGCAGGGCCGCCGCTTTCTTCGGCTGATGCAGGTGGGGACGCCGGTGGCGGCGCTCGTCTCGCTGCTGGCGCCGCTGGCGCATTGGGGCGGACTCGTGCTCATCAGCGTGCCGCTGCTTGCGGTGGTGCACATGCTGGTGCTCCGTCTGTACCTGGTCTACGAATCCCGCCCCCTGATGGGACGGCGGCGGCGGTTCTTCCACCGGTGGCTGACCCGGCTCGCCCTGCTCTGGATCGGGCTGCCCGGCTATGCGTTCACCGCCATCCCCGTGGCCGGCGCGCTCGCCGGAGCGACCGTGTTTGCCGGCCTGACCGCCGGCGTGCACTACTACACGCTCTGGAGCCTGGGCCGTGAAAAGGACCGGCAGCCCCTGACTGGATGGGAGATGTTTCTGCTGGTGACCCTGGTGCTGGGCACCGTCGCCGTGCTCGCCGCTCTGGCGGTCCTGACTCTGGCCGTAGGGTTCACCCTGACGAAACTCTATGCGTGGCTGGCCAGGTAGGCGGCGCTGGCGTCCCGACTGTGTCGGCACGGACAGCTCCGGATGCCCGGCCTGTCGTCACAAGCTCAGCCTGCTGGGGCGGACGACGACGCAGCGAGGGCCCCGAACTCCCCATCCACCGAAAGGAAAATTCCTGCTGCCAGGCCGGCGGGTGCGTTACAATGAAACCAGTTGCCGCCATGAAAAAAGGAAATCTCACCGGATCGGATTCTTCCGCGACCCGCCTATCGTTCGCGCAGGCCGCCGAGTCGCCGTGCGCCACGTGTCCCGACACGCCATGCTGCGCCTACCTGCCCCTGGGCAAGGTCCAGCTGGAAACGCTGACCGAGGTGGACCACGCCCGCTTCCTGCTGAACTTCGAGCGGATCGAGCTGGGCCTCTTCCGCACCGGGCGCTGGGAGCTGTTCTACCGGGCGCCGTGCCGGTTTCTCGATCCGGCCCAGGGCGCCTGCCGAATCCACGACCAACCGGAGCAGCCGCGCGTCTGTCGCCACTACAACCCGTACCGGTGCTGGTACAAGGCGTCGCTGGCCGGCGCCGAGCCTGACGGATTCTTCCGCCTGGACGGGCGGCGGCTGGAGGCGCTTCTCCCGCTGCTGGTGTTCGACGGCCGGGGCCGGCTGGTGGACGTGCCCGACTGGGCGGCCCTGAGCGCCGCCTTCCGTCCGCTGCCGATGCCGGGTTGGCCCGTCGATGAGGAACTCCCCGCCGCCGATCCCATGGACCAGGCCTGGCGGGAGGAGGTGGCCCGGGGCGCGCCCGGAGCGGTGCAGACGACGCACACGTACGCGGAGCTGGCGGACCCGTGCGCCGGCTGCGAGGCCTGGTGCTGCCGGGCCGTCGTGCTGCCTTACGGCAGGCCGACGACGGCGTCGAACCTCGATTTTCTCCGGTTCATGCTGGGGTTCCCCGGCCTGTCGGTGGGCCTGACCGAGGAGGACTGGCAACTCATCGTCCGCACCCCGTGCCGCCACCTTGCCGGTGGCCGGTGCGCCGTCTACGGCCGGCCGGAACGGCCGCTGGAATGCAAGTATCTCAACGCCTGGGGGTGCGCCGCGCGTGAGCGCCTGGGCCGGCCGCGGCCGCCCGGCTACCTGCGCCTGAGCTTGGAACACTTCGACACGCTGACGGCCCAGACCGCCTTCGACGCCGACGGCCGCATCACCGCGCTGCCCGGCGCCGCTGCGCTGCGCGGCCGGATCGAGGCGGACTGGTGCGCCGCGGCGCCGCCCCGCGGCCGGAGCGGCCCTGAAAAGGGCGCAACGCGGCGGAGAAAGAACCGATAAGTACGCAACGATCGATGTTTTCAGCAAGGGAGGAGGTGTCATGTCCATCAATCGAATCGGCTCGCAGCCGCCGGATATGGGTGACGACGGCGCGCTCGACAAGCTTGCCGAACCGCTGGCCGGGAAAGTCCAGGAATCCCTGTCGGTGAAGGGCGAGGCGATGATCAAAGAGATGGCCGATACGGCGTCCGCCGCCACGCCGGCCAGGTTGGACTTGGCGGAAGGCGAGCTCATTGGAGATCACAAGCTGCAAGGCATACTGGTGCGGGACAAGCTCCAGCTCGGCGAGGCCGTGACCATCAAACTGCCGGGTGACCTGCAGATCAAACACAAGCTGGAACTCGGTGACGAGTTGACCGCCCAGACGCAACATAAGCTACCCGGCGATCTGCAGATCAAGCATAAACTGGAGAGCGCCGACGAGAGGATCACATCTGGCGGTAACGCTCTCGATCAACGGGGTGTCTGGGAGAGCAAGCTCCAGGGCGGGGACGAGGCGGCCCTGAAAATCGACGACGTCAAGGGACACAAGAACTTCGAATACAAGGAATGGATCAAGGGAGGGCAGGAGACAGCCGAAGGCAAGCACGTGAAGGTCGAAGTGGGATTGGCGTCAGGGGACGGAGTCAAGGAAGACGTCGCGAACCTGGTGAAATCCTCCGTGAAACTGGATCAGGCCGGTAAATCGTGGGCCGGTGTCGGCGCCACGTTGAAGCATGACGCGGTCGAAGGGAAGCACGTCAAGATGGCCGAAAATCTGGGCATGGCCCCGACAAAGAACATTTGGGGCGAACGGATGGCCGGCGAATCGGCGGGCGACCCCCTGGCCGGCGTTCAGCTGAAGGGAGAGCACCGACCGGTCGAGGCAGGTGCTGCCGATGCCGGATTCGATAACAAATTCATCAAAGGCGATGTGAAAGCGCAGGTCAAGATGGACCAGGGCGGGGAGGCGGCCATCCTTCTGCGCGGGTCCATCGGCGAGAACGCGAACCCGATCGGCGACATCAAGGGCGATCAGCTCCAGCCGCCCGAGATCAACCATAAGTGACCGCGGACGTTGCCCGGCAGTCTGATTGGACATGATGCGCGTTGCCCTGGTCTCCATGCCGTGGCTCGACAGCCACGTCCCGTCGGCGGCGCTGGCGGCCCTGAAGGCCTGGGTGGCGGCGCGGGTGCCCGGCTGCGCGGTCGCCGTCTGGCCGGAACACGTGGCGGTGGCCCGTCGCCTGGGACGGACGGCCTACCGGGCCATCCAGGAGGATTCGCTGGCCGGCGAGGCGCTGTACGCCGGTCTCGTCTATCCGGAACGCCGCGGCGTCCTGCCCGGCCTGCTGCGCACGGCCTTCGCCGCCGACGCGGCGAAGGCCGGGATGCCGCCTCCGCCCGACGCGGACCCGTCAGGAATCCTTGACGCCATCGATGCACACGCCGCCGAGCTGGCCGGGCGCCTGGCCGCGGCGGCCGACGTGGTGGGCCTGAGCGCCACTTTCCATCAGCTCTTCGCCAACGTCCTGCTCAGCCGGCGGATCAAGGCCGCCAATCCCGGGGTATTCATCGTCTGGGGCGGCAGCCTGCTGCGGGGCGCGGCGGGCCCCTCGTTCATGCGCGAGTATCCGGAGATCGACGCGGTCGTCCAGGGGGAGGGAGAACGCCCGCTGGAGACCCTGCTGGTGCGGCTGGCGGCGGGGCAGGCGCCGCCGGACGACGGGCCGGGGCTGCTCACCCGAGGCAACCTGGACCGGTTTCCTGCCGGCGCGCCCGTCTGGGAGGCGGACGACGTCGCCGCCCTGCCGCTGCCCGACTTCGACGACTATGCCGCCGCGGCGGATCCCCTGAGCGTCGAGTGGCGGATCTGGCTGCAGACCGCCCGCGGCTGCTGGTGGGACCGCTCCGGATCCACCGGGGACCCGAAGCGCCGCTGCCTGTTCTGCAACATGAACGAGCGGCGGCGGTACCGAGCCAAGCCGGCCCGTCAGGTCGCCGCCGAGGTCGAGGCGCTGGTGGCCCGGCACGCCAATCCGCGGGTGGTGCTGAGCGACCTCTGCATGCGATCCACGGGCCTGGCCGAGCTGGGCCGGCGCCTGGCGGCCCCCGGCCGGCAGCTCCAGCTTCAGATTGAACTGCGCGCGGGCGCCCGGCCGCGGGACGTGCTGGCGTTGTGGGAAGCCGGCCTGACCGTGGCCCACACGGGTGTCGAGGGATTCTCCACCGCGTACCTGCGGCGGATGAACAAGGGCACCACGGCCATCCAGAACCTGGAACTGCTCAAGACCTGCGCCGAGCTCGAAATCGGGAACCCCTTTGGCCTGGTGACGGGATTTCCCGGCTCCACCGCCGCCGAGGTGGCCGAGTCGGTGGCCACCATCGACCGCTACGCGACCGCATATCCCCCGCCAGGGTTCCTCCATGAGTTCGACCTGACAACCGGCAGCGCGGTGGACATCCTCAGCGCCGACTTCGGCATCGAGGAGGTTCGCAACCACCCGCGCTACGCCGAATTCCTGCCCGCCGAGGCGTGCGCCCGGCTGGTGCTGCCGCACCGGGCCTGGGCCTACACTCCGGCCGGCCAGCCGGCGGACTGGACGCCCTTGTACGACGCCTGCCGGCGGTGGCAGGAGATGCATGAGGCGATCCGCGCTACGGCGCTCCGCGAGGGGCGAACGCCACCCAAGGCGCTCGCCTACCTCGACGGTGGCGACTTTCTGGAGATCACCGACTGCCGAAACGAGGCCCGACGACTCACCCTGTCCGGCGTGTGGCGGGACGTGTACCGGGAGTGTCTCGAAACCCGGACATTTGCGGACCTTGCGGCGCGCTTTGCCGGCGCCGCCGATGCGGCGCGGCTCCGGGAGATCCTCGACCGCCTGGTGGCCGAGCGGGTCATGTACGCGGAGGAGGACCGGTATCTATCCCTGGCCGTGGCCTCCCGCCCGGACATCGCCGCCCGGCGGATGAAGAGGAGCAGGAAGAAGGGAACGGTGAGGGGATAGGAGACGGGAGATAGGAATTCGGATCTCGTGCTCGTAATTCGTAATCGCCATCGTAATCGCCATCGTAATCGTGATCGTGACCCAATGCTTGTTCCCACCCATCGGACATCGGCTTTCGGACTTCGGGCATCAAACGTCGTGCTCATGATTCCTGGCCGGTGATGCCGGCGCCAGGCGGTAAGTGTAGCGATCGTTCGGTCCTCAAGTGTTTGCGTTCGCGCGCATTGTGATCGTGGGCAACCGATGGAAACCTTTTCGGCGACCCGCTGCCCGCGTGCCGTCCATGGGTAGCTCTGGGTGAAATCCTGGGGGGCGGTTCACTCCGTCGTGAACCGGGGTAACATGCGAAGTCCGGCGCGGTAACGGTGATTTCCAAACGAAGGTGGACGGAGGGATATTGAAATGCCCAACGCAGGCAGCCAAGATCTGAAAGTGTTCATCTCGCATCTTGACTCGGCGTGCGATGAGTGCCGCTCACTGTTTACTGTTCACTCGTTACTACTCACTATTCACCGTTCACCCAACCAGCCCCGCCCAGAGCTGATAGAACCCGAACCCTGCCAGCGCCAGCGCCGACAGCCCGACCAGGGCGCGGCCGGCCCGCGGGCCCAGGCGCCGGGCGGTACCGGACAGGATGACGACTCCGGCATTCACCCCGAGGATGGTGCCGTAGAACCCCGCCAGGAGCGCCACGCCGCAGGCGGGCGACTCCCGCCATCCCTCGAGCAGGGCCGGTCCCAGCACCAGGCTCCAGCCGAGGTACGGCCCCGGGTTGAGGAAGTTGACCGCCGTGGCCTGGAACAGGCTCCGGCCGGCCGACCCCGGCGAATCCGGCGGGGCGGCGTCGGAGCGGCGCCAGGTCCGGAACGCCTGGGCAGCCAGGTAGAACAGGAACACGGCGCCCGCCAGTCGCATCCCCCGCTCCATCCCCGCCGGCAGCCGGGTGAGCAGGACCAGCATGAGCAGGGCGATGGGCCCGTCGCTGATAAGAGGCGCCAGCACCGCCGGCAGCGTTCGGCGCCAGCCGTGGACCATGCTTCGCCCCACAAGGTAGGCCATCAGCGGCCCCGGCTGGATGCCGGAGGCGAACCCGAACGAAATGCCGAGCACCAGATACAACCACATGGACCACCCACCTGCGCCGCATCCCGACTGTCGGGCGACGCGTCCAGCCGATCATAGCACGGGCGATCCGCAGCGGAAGCGCCGAAGGTAGAGGAGACAATTAGTTATTGAAGATGGCGCGAATGGGTGAGTCGGCGAATGGGTGAATCGGTGAATCGGGAGTTGGGAGATGGCAGAGGGAGATGACAGAGGGGGGACGGCAAGAGGGAGACGGAACGACCTTCAACAATCAACGGCCCGCGAACCTGTGAACGTGTGAACATGTGAACCTGCGAACCTTCCAACATTCAAATCTTCAAACGGACGAACTCTCAACATATCCTCCCCTTGCGAACCATCAACGATCAACCATCAACCGCAACTGCGCATTTTCACTTGTCTTCAACTTCTTTCAGCGTCCGCGCCAGCGCGGCCAGCACGGCCTCGACGTCGGCGGCAGGGACGTCCGTGTCACTGCCCACGGCCAGGAAGAGCTTCGCGCCGCCCGCGAGGGGGACGAGGTACGACTCCACATTCCGGGCCCGGGGAATGGTGGTGGACTGCGCGCCGCCTGCCACCGCATGGCCAAGGAAGGTCCGCTCAACCTTCTTGACGGCCGGCGCGCTCAGCCCGAGGAAGGTGGTCTTGAAATAGCCCGGTAGCTCGTCGTCGCTCATGCCCATGCCGTCCACCATGTCCTTGGGCGCGGCGGCCAGGACGATCTCGATGCGGCCGACGCCGCCGGCGGTATCCGGCGGGTGGGTCAGTGCCACCGCGTCCATGCCGATCTCCCGCGGAGCGGAGAAGGGGACCGGCGTCTCGAAAGCCACCGTCCACCAGGCGTGCCGCAGCCCCTGCCCGCTGGCCGGCTCGGCGGCCCGCCCGGCAAAAGCCATCGCCCCCCCCACGATGATCATGGCGAATGGAACGAATCTCATGTCAGCTCCTCCCCATGTGGATTGATGACGCCCGCCGTCTCAAGGGCAGGCCAGGTCCTGCTTGCGGAGCAGACCCACGGTGGCTCCCCGGGCGCCACGGAACCTGGCCAGCACCCACTCGCCGCCGGCGTGCAGCGCCGGCGCCACCGCTACGGCGTCGCCTCGCAACACGAAGCCCCGCCGCCGCTCCGGCGGCAGCGGACCCACGACGTGGAAGTGGGTTTTCTCCGCCGTGACCCGGCAGGGGGCCAGCGGCTGGAACTTGTCCCGCCCGAACACGTCACCCGGCCAGTTGGCGCCGCAGAACGAGGCGATGCCGCTGGCCGTCTCCATCCGGACGCCGTCGGCGGTGACGAAGAAGGCGATGGTGCCCTGTTCGTCGACGAACTCGTACCGGCCGTCGGTGACGAGTCCCGCCACGCCCGCCCCGTCGCAGATGTGGGCGGACGGCCCGAACACGGCGGTGTAGGTGAACGACAGGGTGTCGCCCGCGAGCGCCAGGGTCAGCTCGCCGGTTTCGCTCGTCCACCGGCCGCTGGGATCGGGAGCCGGCGGCGGGACAGGCGGCGGATCCGTTTCCGCCAGCGCCAGTCCGGCGGCTGCCAGCGCCAGGGTCAGCAGGATGCGGACGATCGACTGCGGTGCCATGAAGCCCTCCCGGTGCGGGATGTCTGTGAGACGGCCATACCGCGATGTTTTATCACGAAAAGAGGATGATCGTCGAGGTTCGACACAAGGCGCGGGGACAAGTTTCGGTCCGGATCCGGGTCGGTCAGTTGGGCAGGTTGCGCAGCAGGGCACGGACTTCGTCGCGGTGGCCGAGCAGCGGCTCATCCATGGCCAGGTACTGCTGGAACAGCTGGCGGGCCTGGCCGAAGTCTCCGATGAGGTTGTACGCCTTCCCCAGGTAGTAGACGGCATCGGCCTGGTAGCGGGTGTTGCCGGTTTTTTCCTGCAGGCCGGTGGCGATGGCGCGGGCCTTCTCCAGGCGGGCGATCCCCAGTCGGGCGCGGTCGCGGTCGAGGCTGACCGTCACACCGCCCATTCCCTGTTTGGACAGCTCCAGGTAGCAGAGGCCGGAGAAGAAGTTGGCGTCGAAATTGTCAGGCTCGTGCTGCAGGTAGCCGGTGAAGTGGCGCAGCGCCTGCTCATACCGCTTCTGTTCGAACGCCTGAACCCCCGACTGGAACTGGTCGCTCTGGAGGTCGGCGCTCTTGAGCATGTCGAGGCGGGGCAGGTCCAGGTCGTAGCGGTCGTGCTGGACGCCGGCGATGTAGCGCAGCGCGCCGAATGGCACGGCCAGAAGCAGCAGGGTCGCGGCGGCCGCGACCAGGCCGGGGTGCCAGGTCCACATTCTGGCGAAGATGCCGGCCGGAGCCGCGGCGGCGTGGGGAGCCGGGGTGAACGCGGCGGGGTTGGCCCGCACGAGACGGGCGAACGCCAACAGTTCAGCAGCGTGGGCATGACAGGCCGTGCACTCCATGAGGTGATGCTCCACCCGAATCTCCTCGTCATCGGAAAGCAGGCCGAAGCAGTAATCATGGAGTGCTTGCTGAATCTGCTGGTGGTTATATCCCTCGCCCTTCATGATCCATCACCTTTCCTGCTTATGGAGTACGCGGGATAGGCTTTTGTACGAAAGAATATCATCTTTTTCCTGATTTTTTCCATGGAAACGTTGAACCGGCTCACCAGGGTCTGCTTGGGCATGTTGAAGTGGGCGCTGAGCTGGGTGTATGACCACCCCTGGACGACGTGCAGATGGATCAGTTCCTGGATGTGCGGCGGCAGAGTCTGGAAGATTTCGCGCGCCTGCTGCGACGTCAGCTCCACTCCGGCCTGCTCCTCGGCATCCAGGATTCGGTGCTCGCTCGACTCCTCCATCGCCACAACGACCTTTTCCTCGATGGACTCCGGACCGTCGGATAAAAACCGGCTCCGATCCTGCTGTCGCTTTCGTATTTCCTTGATAATTATGATTTTCAGGATGCCCAGCGAGTAGCAGAACAGGTCCTGGTAGGTGGGCTGGCCGCGGAATTTTCCCCGGTGGATGTTGTCGAAGAGACTGAAAAAGGTCTCCTGGACCAGGTCTTCGGCCGCATCGCCTACGTGGCTCTGGGCAACCAGGATCAGGCGCTCGCGCAACTTCTGGTACAGTTCCTCGGAGAGGACTGATTGCGGCTGTTCGCTCATTCGTCTGAAGCGGCAACGGCAAGTCGTTCGCTGGTACCCATCGCGTTGCCGGTATTCTATTTGCCCGCCATGTCCGCCGGCGGCCGCCACCCGCGGCCCGCGGTCACTTGTCGGACAGCTTCTTGACGTTGGGGACGATCTTCTCCTCGAACCACCGTGACGTATGGGAGCGCACCATCTGCATGAGCGAAACCGTGGCGATGAACGGCTCCGGGTAGCGCCGGGCCTGCTGGTAGACATTCACCAGCGCATTGGAGTATTTGTCCAGGTAGACGTTGTCGATCTGGGTGGGATCGCCCATGACGATGAGCTTGGAATCCTCGCCCAGGCGCGTGCCCAATGTGCGCATCTGAAAGGGATTGGCATTCTGGGCCTCGTCGAAGAGCACCACCGAGCCCGACAGGTCCGCGCCGCGGACGTCGGCCAGGTTCATCATCTCGATCACCCCGTCGTCCAGGAGCTTCTGATAGCCCTGCTCCTTCTCCAGCCCGTTTTCGCCCACCAGTTTCTGGAGTTTTTCCACGAACGGCCGCATGCGGGGCAGGAGCTTGCGTTTCACGGTGCCCGGCAGGAACCCGATGTCCTCGCCCAGCCGCGACTTGGTGATGATGGGCTTGATGAGCTTGATGGACTCGTACTTCTTGCGGAGAAACACCAGCTCCAGCGCCGCGGCCATGGCGATGTGGGTTTTGCCCGTGCCGGCCTTGCCCACGACCACTTGTATCTTGACCTCGTCGTCCATGGCCTGGGTCATGCAGACGGCCTGCTCGAAGTTGTGGGAATAATTTCTCCGGTCCAGCACTTTGGGCCCCACGCCCAGCACCCGAACGCGGTCATACTGGGTGAAGAGCAGGGTGTCGCCGCTGCGGTAACCGAGTCCGAGATAGTTGCCGGTCTCATCCTGCAAGATCACGCCCTCGTTGTAGCGCAGCCGGACCCGGTTGAAATTGGCCAGCTGCCACTCGTTGGGCTTCTTGGCGGTGAACATCTCGTCGATCTCGGCCGGCGTGAGCACCACGGTGCGCAGGGGATCGGCAGCGCCCGTCAGGCTTTCCTCGGAGACGTGGTCGTGGAGGTAATCCTCGGCCTGCAGTCCCAGGACATGGCACTTGATCCGGAGGTTGCGGTCCTTCGTCACGAGGGTGACGGGCCGCCCCACCTGCTGCTTGAGGTGCATCAGCGAGGCGAGCAGGAAGTTGTCGTAGTACGACAGGTCCAGGTCGCGCGGAAAAGCGCCCTCGGCGTACTCGGCCAGGAAGAACAGGAGGCCGTCATAGCCGTTGCGGATCCGGATCCCGCGGTCCGCCTGGTATGGGTCTCCGCCCGACAGGATCTGCTCCAGCTTCTGCGACACATCCCGGGCGTTGAACCCGATGATCGGGTCGCCCTTTTTCTTGTCCACCTCGTCCAGGCCGTGCAGCGGGATGACCACCAGGTGTTCCTGAAACCGGAACAACGAGGTGGGGTCGTGCAGGAGGACGTTGGTGTCCAGAACGTAGATTTTGCGGGCGGATTCTTGCGCCGCAATCGCAGAGACGACCGAAGCAGTTGTTTCAAAAGCGTTTAGGGCGACGCCCTTCTTCTTGACATTCATCGCCATCACCTTACCATCACTGTGACTTTCGGACAACAGATATTTCGTCTCGGATGGACATCGGACATCGGACATCGGACTTCGGACATCGGACCTTGGATCCAGGTGCTGGGTCCTGGTTCCCGGCTCCCATTCCATTTCCCAGAACCCAGGACCCAGTTCCCGGGTTCCTGATCCCATCGACCGCACAATCAAACTCATCTCGAATTACCCAATAAGAAATAAGCAACCACCAATAATCCAAAATCATCGATGACCAATGAAAAATGATCCATGAATACGTGCCCAACATCTTATTTGACTAAGAGTCGGGAATCCCAATACCATCACTCCTATCTCTTATTTCTAAACTGCTTACCGTTCGCTGTTCACTGTTCACTCCCCTTCTCCCATAGCCGTTTTCTACCACTTGTGGTATATTGGTTTCAAATTTCTGAACGCAATTATCAGGCAGGGGATATGCGCAGACTCTACCGCAAGTTCAAGAACCGCTATTACACGGCGTTTCTGATCGTCCGGCTGCTGGTGCCGGTGTTCCTGACCGTGCTGCTGCTGCTGCTGCTGATCAGTGCCGGCGTGCTCACCGACATTGTCCACCCCACCCACAGCCTGGAGGTGATCTACCCGTCCGACTACCACATGTACGCGGTGGACTTCACATGGGGCGGCGCCGGGGATGACGTCCTGCAGGGCTGGTACGTCCGCGGCAGCAACCAGTCGCCGCTCATCATCCTGTGCCACGGCTACGACACGAACCGGACCGAAGTCCTGAGCCTGGCTTCCCGTCTGCGAGACTACGGCTACAACATTTTCGTTTACAACCTGCGCGGGCACGGGGTGTCCGGCCAAGCGGTGTCGTCGCTGGGGCTCGAGGAAGTCGAGGATCTGCACAAGGCGGTCGAGAAACTCGTCCAGCACCCCGAGGTGGATTTCAACCGCATCGGCATCTACGGCTCCTCGCTGGGCGCCTTCGTCGCGCTCAAGGCCAGCAAGGGCAACCCCCACATGCGCGTACTCGTCCTGGATTCGGTGTACCCCAACATCGAGACGTTCATCTCGATGAAGGTGGAGGACATCGTCGGATTCCGCACCTCACTCCTGTCCTTCTTCGTCCGCATGCTGTACCGGTTGTACTTCCGGGCGCCGGCCGATCTCGTCTCCGCCGAAATCACGCCCGAGGATTACAGCGGCAAGAGCATCCTGTTCATCACCGGCAAGGACAAGGCCAGCGCTGTCCTGGCCAAGGAGACCCGCCGGCTGTACACCAACTTCAAGTGCCGGAAGGAGATTCTCAACCTGGCCAACTCGAGAGAGTCGCTCCTGTTCGGCGAAGAGAAGCACCGCTACGACCAGTTCGTGCTCGACTACTTCCGGAAGGAATTGCCGCTGATGGAAGAATCGGTGAAAATCGACTTGGGAAAATCCCCCCAGTGATTTAAAATACCTCTTTTTGCGGTCACGTTCTTCACAACGGATCTCCATGCATGCATCGAATCGAATGCCTGAAAGTTTCCGGCTTTAAATCGTTCCGCACGTCGGTCTCCACCGAGTTCCCCGGCGCGGTCAACGCCATCGTCGGCCCCAACGGATGCGGCAAGAGCAACATCTGCGACGCCTTCCTCTGGGTTCTCGGCGAGCAGAGCGCCCGCGTACTCCGCGGCAACCGGATGGAAGACGTCATCTTCAACGGGACCCAGCGCTACGGTCCCCTCGGGATGGCCGACGTCACGCTGCGCCTCAAATACATCCCCTCGCCGGGTGACGATGAGCAGGCCCTCATGAAAGAGGACATCGAGATCACCCGGCGCCTGTACCGGGACGGCGCCAGCGAATACTACCTCAACGGCAAGCGGTGCCGTCTCCTCGACATCCAGGAAGCCTTCGAGGGCACCGGCCTCGGCTTCACCTCCTACGCCATCATCGAGCAGGGGCGCATCCAGAACCTGCTGGCCTCCAAACCGCTGGAGAAGCGCGCCCTGATCGAGGAGGTGGCACGCATCGTCTCCTTCAAGCACCGCAAGAAGTCGGCCCTGGTCAAGCTGGAGCTGGCCCAGAACAACCTGTTGCGCATCCGGGACATCATCGCCGAGATCGAGCGCAACCTGAAGTCACTCAAGCTCCAGGTCCAGCGGGCCAAGCGCTACCGCCACCTCCGCGACAAGATGCGCGCTTATCTCCGCGTCCGCTACTTCCTGCTGGGACGGGAGCTTCTGGCGCGGCTCGATCAGAACCAGCAGGAACTCGGCGAACTGGACGCGGCTGCCCGCGCCGTGGAGGCCGACCTGCAAGAGTGGATCCAGCGGCTGGCCCGCGAGCGCTCCGACCTCGAGGGGAGCGAGAAGCGGCTCCAGGAGCATCGCGACCGGCTGGCCGGTCTGGAGCTGCACCTGCAGCGGATCGCCACGTCGTCCGACTTCCTGCGCAAGGAGCGGCAGGACCTGACCGCCCGCCTGGACGGGATTCGGCAGGAGCGCGAGCAGCTCGAGGAGCGCCGGCGAGAATGGCAGGCGCGCCAGGCCGAGCTGGACCGCCAGGCGGAGACGCTCGACGCGCGGCTCCAGGAAGCCAAGGGCCGCAACGATGCGGTGGAGCAGGAATACACCGAGGGGAGCGATCTCCTGGCCCGCCAGGAGAAGGCGATGGAGGACCTGCGCGGCCTCGTGTTCGAGGAGGCGGGGCAGGTGTCGCGCTGGCGGAATCAGGAGATCCAGCTCCTGGAGCAGGACAAGTACACCCAGCGCCAGCTCGCCCACAAGGAGGAGGAGCTGGCGGTGCACGGCGCCGCGCGCGAGCGACTGGCCCGGTCGGCCGACGGCAAGGCGGCCGTGCTCGAAGAGCTGCGCGGCGCCATTGCCGCGCTGGAGGACGAACGGGAGCGCCTCAACGCCGACAGCGAGGCCGGCCAGGAGCAGCAGGCCGCCCTCCAGGCCCGGGTGGCCGAACTGGAGAAGGAGGTCAGCGCCCAGACCCACCGCCTGCGCTCCATTGAGGAGCTGGAGCAGCGCAACGAGTTCTACTCGGACGCGCTCAAGCAGGTCCTCCCCGCCTGCTCCGGGCACGCCGCCTTCCGCGGCACCCTGGCGGACTTTCTGGAGGCGGGGCCGGAGTTCCACCCGGTGGTGGAGAGCTTCCTGCGTGCCGAGCTCGAGACCGTGATCGTGGACGCCCCCGAACTCCTGGAGCAGGGCATCGAGCTGCTGGGTCGGAAGCGCTCCGGACTGTGCCATTTTCTGCTAACGGGTTTTCCGCCGGCGGCCGAACCGCCGAACGCCGGCGACCTCACCGGGCGCCCGGGGGTGATGGGTCGGCTGCTGGACGAGTTCCAGCTGGACAACGCCGGTCGCGACTACCTGCTCCGGATCGCGCCGGGCATCGGCAACGTCTGGCTGGTGGCCGACTGGCGCACCGCCGTGGACACCGCCCGGGCCCACCCCGGCGCCGTCTGCCTGGCGCTGGACGGCGTCGCCGTGAGCGCCGCCGGCCGCGTGTCGGTGCTGGGCGCGGAGGTGGGCAAGGGCATCCTCGGCTACCGCCACGAGCGCAAGACCATCACCCGCACGCTGCAGACCGCGGAGGCCGACCTCCAGGCGCAGCAGGCCGAGCTGCAGGCGACCACCCAGCGGCTGGCCGGCCTGGAGAGCCGCCTCGAGGACCTGGACGCCGAGCTGCAGGAGCGGCGCCTGGTCCGGGTCCGCGAGGAGGAGGAGCTGCGCAGCCAGCGGGAGGAACTCCAGCGCCACGAACAGCTCCTGCGCGCGGCCGCCCTGGAGCGCGACAACCTGAACCAGGAGCGCGCGGGCATCCAGGCCGAGCTCGGCGGCATCCAGGGGCGCATCGCGGAGCTGGAACAGAACCGCCAGGCGCGGCAGCACGAGTTCGAGGCGTGCCGGCAGGAGATCGCCCGGCTCAAGGACGTCACCGCCGAGCTCAACCGCCGGTGGTCCGAGGCGCGCGTCGAGTACGCCGCCGCCCGCGAGCAGCTCAACGCCGCGCGGGCCGAGCTGGAACGCAACCGCCAGCTCCTGGCTGACAACGAGAACCGGGGGACCCAGCTCGACGCGGAGACCGCGCAGATCGGCGATCGCCAGGCCGAGATCGGCCGGGAGCTGGAGGCGTTCGAGCAGCGGCACCAGGAGGCCGTCCGGGATCTGGATGCCCTGAAGGCGGAGATCGAGCGGCAGCGCGAAGCCATCGAGGCGAACCGCCGGCAGCTCGCCGCCACCGAGGGCGAGGTGGAGCTTCGCCGGCTGTCGCTGGACGAGCAGCGGGAGAAGCGCAACCAGAGCGTCATCCAGAAGACCCAGCTCGAGGGCGAGATCGCCCACCTCGAGGAGGGGTGCGTGCTGGAGTTCCACCAGCCGCTCCGGGCCCTCATCGCCGAGGGCGTGGCCGACACCGAGGAACTCGACGCCGAATCCGCCCAGCAGAAGTACCTCGACTACCGGGACAAGGCCGAGCGGATGGGCAGCGTCAACCTCCTGGCGGTCGAGGAGTACGAACGCGAGGAGGAGCGGCTGACGTTCCACCGGACGCAGGAGACCGACATCGCCGACTCCATCCTCAACACCCAGAAAGGCATCGAGGAGATCGACCGCCGCTCGGCGCGGCTGTTCAAGGAAACGTTCGAGGCGGTGAACATCAACTTCCAGGAGATGTTCACCCGGCTCTTCGGCGGCGGCCACTGCGAGCTCCGCCTGGTGGACGAGGAGAACCTCCTCGAGAGCGGCGTGGACATCGTCGCCTCGCCCCCCGGCAAGAAGCTGCAGAACATCCTGCTGCTCTCCGGCGGCGAGAAGGCGCTCACCGCGCTGGCCCTCATGCTGGCGATCTTCAAGTACCGCCCCAGCCCCTTCTGCCTCATGGACGAGGTGGACGCGCCGCTCGACGAGAGCAACATCGACCGGTTCGTGTCGCTGGTGCAACAGTTCAGCGCCCAGACCCAGTACGTGCTCATCACCCACAACAAGCGGACCATGGAGATCGCCGAGACTATTTACGGCATCACCATGGAAGAGGCGGGCGTGTCCAAGGTGATCTCGGTCCAGCTCAAGGACGTCGAGAAAGTCCTGGCGTGATCCGCGGGGGAACCATGGCGGAGGACCACCATCCCGCGCCGGCCGTGCAGCCGGGCACCCTGTATGTCGTCGCCACGCCCCTGGGCAACCTGGGCGACATCACCCTGCGCGCCCTCGAGGTGCTGCGAGCGGTGCCGCTGGTCGCCTGCGAGGACACCCGCCGCACGCGCCCCCTGCTCACCCGTTTCGGAATCCGCAACCGGCTCGTCTCGTACCACGACTTCAACGAACGCAGCCGGACCCCCCGTCTCCTCGACCACCTCCGCGCCGGCGCCGACGCCGCCCTGGTAAGCGACGCCGGCACGCCCATGCTGTCGGATCCGGGCGCCGAGCTCGTCGGCGCCTGCCGGCGGGCGGGTGTCCCCGTGGTGCCGATCCCCGGCCCCAGCGCCCCGGCCTGCCTGCTGTCGGTGAGCGACCTGCCCGGCGGGCCGGTCCTCATCGCCGGCTTCCCGCCCGCGCGCCGCGCCGAGCGGGGCCGGTTCCTCGACGGCCTGGCCGCCGCCCCGCACACGACGGTGTTCTTCGAGGCGCCCCACCGGATCGTCGCCCTGCTGGAGGACCTGCTGGCCCGGTGGGGCGACCGGGCGTGCCTGTGCGGACGCGAGATGACCAAGCTGCATGAGGAATACCGGCGCGACACGCTGGCCGGGCTGCTGGCGGCGCTGCGCCGGCGCGGCGCGCCGAAGGGGGAGTTCACCCTGGCCGTGGCCGGCGCCGCGGACCCTCGCGGCGCCGACGGCGACGCCGGGGACGCGCCGGTGGATGCGGCGGCGCTGCGCCGGGAGTTCCGGCGCCTGAGCCGCGAGGGGCTGTCGCGGGCCGAGGCGCTCCACCGCCTGGGCCGCGCCCACGGGCTGCCCCGCAACCGCCTGTACCGGCTGCTGCTGGACGGCGATCAGTCGGCGATCAGCTGAATCATCTCGCGCACCGCACGCTCCAGCCCCACCAGCACCGCCCGGGCCATGATGTTGTGGCCGATGTTCAACTCTTCGATCTCGCCGATCATGGCGATGGGCATGACGTTGCGGTAGGTGAGTCCGTGGCCGGCCAGGACGCGCAGGCCCAGCGACACCGCCAGGCGGGCGGTCTGGCGGATGCGCTCGTACTCCTCCCAGGCGGCGGCGGGCGCGTGCTCCAGATCCGCCGGCACGAGCTCCGCGTAGCGCCCCGTGTTGATCTCGATCATGCGGCAGCCGAGCTCCGCCGCCCGGCGGATCTGGCCCTCCTCCGGGTCGATGAAGATGCTCACCCGGATGCCGGCGCCGCCCAGGGCCTGGATGGCGCTCCGGACGGCCGCCTCGTGGTCGATGACGTTCAGGCCGCCGGTGGTGGTGACTTCCTCGGGCCGCTCCGGCACCAGCGTGCACATGTCCGGACGGATCCGGGTGAGGATCCCGATCATCTCGTCGGTGGCGGCCATCTCCACGTTCAGGCGCGTCTTGACGGTGCGGCGCAGCAGCTCGACGTCCCGTTCGTGGATGTGGCGGCGGTCGTGGCGCAGGTGCACCGTGATGCCCTGCGCGCCGGCCAGCTCGGCCAGAACGGCGGCGTGCACCGGGTCGGGCTCGGCGGCCTGGCGGGCCTGGCGCAGCGTGGCCACGTGGTCGATATTGACACCCAGCTTGGCTCCCATGTCAGCCTCCTTCACGTCGACGTATCTTCCGGTGCTGCCGATATTATACGGCGAAACGCCTCGCTGTGGACGCCCGGCTTCTCGTGGATGACCAGCGGCGGTTCCACGACTGCCTCGGCCGGCGCCGGATGCCAGCTGTGAAGGAACATCCGGGGCTGGCGGCTGTGGGGGAACGCGAGGACCTGCCGGGACCGGCCCGGATGGAAGCCGGCCGCGACGGCCGCGGCGGCCACGTCGGCGCGGCGCTCCCACAGGTGGATGAGATCGAAGCGTCCGTCGGGCGCCAGAAAGCGGCGGGCGGCGGCGAAGAGGTCGGCCAGGTCTAGGCTCAGCTCGTGCCGGGCCGCGGCCCTCGCCGGGTCCGGACTGAGGCGCCCGGTCCCCACCCGGCGGTACGGCGGGTTGGCGAAGACCACGTCGGCGGGCGCGTCCACGTCCGCCGGCGCCAGGTCGCGCACGTCGGCGGTCACGATCCGGATGGCGGCGTCGGCGCCGTGGCGGCGGACGTTGGCCCGCGCCAGTTCGGCGAGCGCCGGCTGGAGCTCCACCGCGACGATCCGGTGAAACCGTTTCTTGACGAACAGAATCAGCAGGATGATGCCGCAACCGGAGCCGATCTCGACCAGGCGGTCGGTGGGCCGGCAGCGGATGAAGTGGGCCAGGATCGGTGCGTCGGCGGCGAAGCGATAGCCGCGCTCCGGCTGAAGGAGCTGCAGTTGTCCGTCGAGGAAGGAGGTGGGGCGGGGCATCCCGCGTCAGGATGCGGCGGGCTGGCCCAGGAAACGCAGCGGGTTGACCGGCCGGTTCTCCATGTGCACCTCGAAATGGAGGTGTGGGCCGGTAGCCTTGCCGGTGGAGCCGACGTAGCCGATGATGTCGTTCTTGTGGATCCGCTGCCCCACTCGGACGCTCATCGCGGAAAGGTGGGCGTAGCGGGTGGCGATGCCGTACTTGTGGGCGATGATGACGACATAGCCGTAGCCGCGCTGGGCGCCGGCGAAGAGCACCGCGCCGTCGGCCGGGGCGATCACCTTGGTGCCGAGCGGCGCCGAGATGTCGAGCCCTTCGTGCATCTCGCGCTGGCCGTTGACCGGGTCGGGGCGGTAGCCGAACTCCGAGCTGATGTACCCGAGCACGGGCCACGCCGTGGGTAGCGACGACAGGTAGAGGTTCTGCTCAAGGGCGATGTCCTTGAGCCGGACCACCTCCTGCTGGATGCCGCCGCTCTTCTGGATCAGGCCGTTGAGGTGGGACAGGTTCTCGGCCGTCAGGTCCTTGGCGGTCTGGGTGTTGGCCGAGAAGCCGCCGATGCCGCCGGTGGTGGACCGGACCGTGTCCGGGGCGATGCCGGTGAGGCGACTGATGGTGCGGGTGATCATCTCGATCTGGGACAGCTTGTCGTCGAGCTGGCGGGTCTTGTCGCGGTACTGGAGGTTCTGTTCCTTGAGGGCGTTGTGGCGGGCGAGGATGCCTTCGAAATCCATCATCTTGGCCACGAGGTGGAAATAGGTGAAGACGCCGTAGCAGGTGAGCAGGGACAGGATGATGGCGACGAAGATGACGCCGTAGATCCGCCGCATGGAGATGCGGAACTGTCTGACGCGACCGGGGCTGTTCGGGGCAACGATCACGGTGAATGATCTGTCCCTGGGTCCCATCGCACCTCCTGACTTTCTAAATCCGGCTTTTGAGTACAGTACGGCGTAACGTATTGAAAAAGTGTGACTAAATGTTAACAGGACGCATGCATTATATCACGCCGGCTGCTTGAGTCAACTGAAAATTTGCCGGCCGGGTTCACGACTTGGCGAAGATCTTGCGCAATCGCTCCATGGTGTCACGCAGCTGGGCGACGTTGGTCTTGAGCGCATCCATCTCCTTGCTCATCTTGGCCAGCGTGCCCGCCTGCTTGTCCAGGTCGGACCGGGACTCCTTGACGAAGGCCTGGTAGGTCTTGCGCAGGCCCTGGATCTCCACCGCCAGGTCCTTCCGGCCGGTCTCGAGGGTCGCCAACTCCTCCTGCTTCGTCTCCAGCGCCTGCAGCTGTTCCCGCACCGCGGCGGCCGCCTCCTCGGCGGCCGTCTGCTTCTGGGCCACGGCGGCGGCGTCGGCGGTGATGCGTGCCTCGAGCTCCTGCAGCCGCGCCGCGACGGCGGCGCCGCCCGCGGCCAGGCGCTGCTCCGCTTCCTTGACCCGGAGGTCGAGGTCCCGGTTCAGCGCCTCGAGGTCCACCGCCGGGGCCTCGGCCGCGGCGGCGGCCGGCGCCGGCTGGTCCATCAGGGTGCGCACCTCGGCGCGGAGCGCCTGCAGCTCGCTCTTGATGAGGAGCGTTTCCTGCGCCGCCCAGTCGCCGTCGGCCCGCACCGACGCGCCCTCGATGGCGCCGCGAATCTGCCCCTGGAGCGTCTCCAGTCGGTCCAGCCGCTTTTTCAGGTCGGCTGCACCGTGGGTGTCGGCGTTGAGGCGGAGCAACTCGTCCAGTCCCCGGCCGATGGCCTGCAGGGACTCGCCGACGTCGGCCGCGGGGCGGCAGAGCTGCACTTCCTCGCGCAGGGAGGCGACGCGGGCGTCGAGCTCCTCCATCCGCGTCCCGAGCTGCAGCACCTGCTGCTCCACCGTGCCCTGGAGGTTGCCGAACTGGGTGGCCAGCTCGCGGAATGCCGCCCGGTGACCCGTCAGCTCGTCGCTCAGGGCCGTGTGGAACTTCAGCACGCCCTGCACACCGGCATAGAGCTTCTCGAACTGGCGTTTGAGCTCCCGGGTCTGCTCCAGGGTCAGCGACGGCGCCTCGGGCGCGGCCGCCTCCGCCGTTGGTGGGTCGCCCACGGCCTCGCCGGCGCCGCTCTGGGGCGAGAAGCGGGCCTGGAGCTGCTCCTTCTTGCGCTGAAGCGCCTCGAACTTGTGGAACACCAGGCCGCAGCGCACGCATTCGTTGGCGTTGTCGGTCTGCTCAAAACCGCACTTCGGGCACTTCATGGGAGCCACTCCGGGTGACGAAGAGTCGGCGCGACAGTCCGGAATATTAGCAGATACCCCGGCCCGATGCAAGAGCCGGGCGGCCGCCGCGCCGCCGCCGGGGTTTCCACTCCGGTTGAAATAGTTGCGCCCGGCTTCATTATTTCGCGCCGGTGGGGTATAATGATCAAACCATCGTCGAACGACGGACAATTTCTTATAAGGAGAGCTGCGGTATGGTCAAGCGCGTGTTTAACTTCAACCCCGGGCCGGCGACCCTGCCCCTCGAGGTGCTCGAGGAGGCGGCCAAGGCCACGGTGGAGTTCAACGGTCTGGGAATGTCCATCCTGGAGATTTCCCACCGGTCGAAGGACTTTGAGAAGGTCCTGAATGACTGCGTGGCCGACGTGAAGGAATTGCTGGGCCTGCCCGACGGCTACAGCGTCTGCTTCATGGGCGGCGGCGCCAGCACCCAGTTCGCCATGGTCCCCATGAACTTCCTCCCTGCGGGCGGGAGCGCCGACTACATCAACACCGGCGAGTGGTCCAGCAAGGCCATCAAGGAGGCCAAGCTCTTCGGCACGGTGAACGTGACCGCCAGCTCCGAGGACAAGAAGTTCTCCTACCTGCCCGACCCGAAGGCGGTGAAGGTGACGCCGGGCGCGGCCTATGTCCACATCACCAGCAACAACACCATCTACGGCACCGAGTTCTTCACCTTCCCCGACACGGGCGCCACCCCGCTGGTGTGCGACATGTCGTCGGACATCATGTCGTGGAAGTTCGACGCGTCGAAGTTCGCTCTCATCTACGCCGGCGCCCAGAAGAACATCGGGCCGGCGGGCGTGACCATGGTGATCGTCCGGCAGGACTTCCTGGCCAAGGCCAACGAGAAGATCCCCACCATGCTCAAGTACAAGACCCACGCCGACAACAACTCGCTCTACAACACGCCGCCGGCGGGCGCGATCTTCATCGTGGGCCTGGTCATGAAGTGGATGAAGCGCAACGGCGGGCTCGCCGCCATGGAGGCCAAGAATAAGGCCAAGGCCGATCTGCTGTACGCGGCCATCGACGGCGGCGCCCCCTTCTACCGCGGCACGGTGGAAAAGAACGCCCGCTCCCGCATGAACATCCCCTTCCGGCTTCCCAGCGAGGAGCTGGAGGAGAAGTTCATCAAGGAGGCCAAGGCGGCCGACCTGGTGGGCCTCAAGGGCCACCGCAGCGTGGGCGGCTGCCGCGCGTCCATCTACAACGCTTTCCCCATCGAAGGCGTCCAGGCGCTCGCGGACTTCATGAAGGAGGTCGCGAAGAAGAACGGCTGAGCCGTCGCCCGGTTTCTGGAAGGACTTCGCGAAACGGATCGGCCGATCCTCAGCCTCGATCCTTCCGGAGCGACAGGAGCGATCGGATCAGATAAGGAAACGGGCGGGCTCACCCCCGCCCGTTTTTTTCAGGTCCCAGAACCCAGGTCCTAGAACCCAGCTCCCAGGTCCCATCAACAATCAGCTATCAACGGTTTCCGAACCGGCGAACTTGGGAATTTTGAACAATCGCCCGAATAAGAACGAACCCCGAACCGCGAGCCCCGATTTCCGATGTCCGATATCCGCATGGCGGGAACGAGTCTCGAGCCCCGAACCCCGAGCCCCGAGCTCTGAACCCCGAACCCCGAGCCCCGAGCCCCGAACCCCGAACCCCGAGCCCCGAGCCCCGAACCCCGAGCCCCGAGCCCCGAGCCCCGAACTCCGAGCCCCGAACCCCGAGCTCTGAACCCCGAACCCCGAGCCCCGAGCCTCGAGCCTCGAGCCTCGAATACGATCACGATTAGAAATTACGATTACGATGACGATGACAAGCACGAACCATCAACCAATTCCTGAACACGCTCTGCCGGCGGGCAGGCGGGACCCCAACCGTGCTGGCCGTCCCCCCTCGTCCAACGAAATTGGCACCTTTGAATCTGATTACCAGCGCGCAGGCACTATCGGCCATCGACCATCAACCATCAACGACTGACGATCGACCATCACCGGTTCCCGAACCTGCGAACCTGGAACCTGCGAACCATCGATTGCGATCACGAATTGCGAGCATGAATCCTCAATCCCCGTCCATCATGCACCGTTGACTTCGGCTCGTTTCGGATGAAAAATGAAACGGGATTCTGAGGGCGGCCCACGCTGCAGAAAGGATGAGATGAACCATCGCTCGCATTTTTCGATCGCCGGCTTCATGCGGACCCTGGGCGTCGTTGTGCTCGTGTGGCCGCTGCTCACCGGCGGGTCGTGCGACCGCGCGGCGGGCGGGGCGCCGGCGAATCCGCCGGTGGCGCGGACGGAGCACGCGGCCGGGCAGGGGGAGCGGCCGTTGCACTTCTCGGGGCGCGTGGTCGCCGTGGGGGATGGCGACACCATCGACGTGCTGGCGGACGAGGCGCCGGCCGACGCCGGCCGTCCGGACGACCGGAGCCGGGAGCGGCGGCCGGTCCGGGTGCGGCTGGTGGAGATCGACTGCCCCGAGTTGGGCCAGCCGTTCGGGCGCAAGGCCCGGCAGACCACGTCGGCCCTCTGCTTCGGCCGGCCGGTCCGGGTGGACGGCACGGGGGTGGACACGTTCGGCCGGGTGCTCGGGATCGTGACGCTGGCCGACGGGCGGAGCCTCAACGAGGAGCTCGTCCGGCTGGGCTACGCGTGGTGGTTCCGCCGATACTCCCGCAGCGAGACGCTCCGGGCGCTCGAGGCCGCCGCGCGCGCCGAGCTGGTGGGCCTGTGGGCGGACCGCGATCCGGTCCCGCCCTGGGAGTGGCGCGACCGCTCCCGCAACCGCTGACCGCGTTCGCTGACCGCGCCCGCGGCGCTCGAGCATCGAACCGGCGAACCGGCGCACCATCGAATCAGCGAGCCGGCGAACCGGCGAAACGGCGAGGCGGCGGGCCGGGGGAGGAGAGTCACCACGGAGGCACGAAGGGCACAAATAAAATGTTGAGGGTTGATGTGATGAGAAGAGCGCTCCTTTTAGCGCCACCGAGACACGAGATATAATCTCGTGGGTGATTGCTCCCGGGGTCGCGGCGCCAAAAGGAGCGCACACAATGACAACACCATTGTACCTCGGAGTCGATTTTCATC
>JAAYUB010000053.1 GCA_012517875.1 Acidobacteriota bacterium
GATCCCAAGTTTGTCGTCGCGGTGGGTGCTTGCGCATGCAGTGGCGGTGCGTTCCGGGGATGTTATAATGTAATGGGCGGTATAGATTCTGTAGTGCCGGTCGCCGCCTATGTTCCGGGTTGCCCGGTCAAGCCGGAAGCGCTCATCGACGGCGTGGCCAAACTGTTGGGCGAACTGAACAAAGAGTCGGCCTGAAGGCAGGAGGAAACCATGAGATTCGATTATGAAAAGGAGCTGCAGACGCTCTTTCCCGCAGGTGAGGCACGCAAGACCGCCGAGCGGCGGTACTGGGTTAATGTGCCCCCGGGAGAGCTGCACGATGCCGTCCGTACGTTGCGCGACAAGCTGGGCATCGTGCATCTGTCCACCATCGTGGGTGAGGATCTGCGCGACGCGTTCCTAAACAGCTATATTTTTTCCGGCGAAGTGGTGGTGACCGTATGTGTGCGCATTGACCGGGACAAGCCGCAAGTTCCCTCGCTGGCACCCATTGTCGACGGCGCCATGGTCTACGAGCGGGAAATCCATGACCTGCTGGGGATCGTTCCCGTAGGGCACCCCGACCTCCGCCGGCAGATCCTGCCGGAGGACTGGCCGGAGGGCGTGTACCCGCTGCGCAAGGATTACGTCGTCGCCCAGGGACCGACCGAGACCGAAAAGAAGGAGGAGGCTTAACATGGCTGAAAGCACTATCAAGATCCCCGTCGGCCCTCAGCACCCGTTCCTGAAGGAGCCGTGCAAATTCGAATTCGAGATCAGCGGTGAGGAGATCCGGGGCGCCAAGATCCGGATGGGCTACAACCATCGTGGCATGGAGAAGGCGTGCGAAGACCGCAACTATTACCAGTGCTTGTATCTGCTGGAGCGCATCTGCGGCATCTGCTCCCACTCGCATACGACGGCTTATATCCAGGCGGTGGAAAGCCTGCTCGGACTCGAGGTCCCCAAGCGCGGCCTGTACCTGCGCACGCTGGTCTGCGAACTGGAACGGCTGCACAGCCACCTGCTGTGGCTGGGCGTGGCGGCCCACGAGGTGGGATTTGACACTCTGTTCATGTACACCTGGCGCGACCGCGAGCTGGTGATGAACATCCTCGAGGAGATCAGCGGCAACCGGGTCAACTACGCCATCAACACCGTCGGCGGCGTGCGGCGTGACATCACCGCGGAGCAGCGCAAGAAGATCATCGACTTGACCAAGGTGGTGCGGGAGCGGGTGGCTTATTACGCGAACATCGGCACCAACGAGCCCAGCTTCATGGCCCGGATCCAGGGCGTGGGCAAGATGAGCACGAAGCGGGCCATTGAAAAATGCGCCGTCGGCCCCTTCGCCCGGGCCAGCAATGTGGACCGGGACGTGCGGCGGGACGATCCGTACGCCGCGTACGGGGACCTGGAGTTCAAGGTCATCACGTCGGACAGCTGCGACATTCTCGGCCGGGTGGTCGTTCGGGTGCTGGAGATGGTGGAATCCTGCAAGATGATCGACCAGTTGCTCGACAAGTTGCCGGAAGGCGAGATCGCCGTCCAGAAGGTGCCGCGGCGCGTGCCGGCCGGAGCCGCCGTCAGCCGCTACGAGGCGCCGCGCGGTGAGGACGTCCACTACGTCAGGTCCAACGGCACCGACAAGCCCGAGCGGGTCAAGGTGCGCGCGCCCACCCTGTGCAACCTCGAAGCGGCGGCCGAATCGGTGGTGGGCTCCTTTGTGGCGGACATTCCCATCGCCATTGCCTCCATTGATCCGTGCTTCTCCTGCACCGACCGCACGACGGTCCTGCTGAACGACCACCGGCGCGGCGTGCGGGTGGCCACGTGGGAGGAACTGCGGCGCCACGGCGTGGACTGGTACCGCAAGAACAAGGGAATCCGTTTCTAACTGAGGGTGTGTATGGAAACCGTCAAGGTGATGCTGTATGTCCTGGTCTTTCCAGGATTCCTGTTCCAGATGATCTATTCAACCTATCTGGAATGGGTGGACCGGAAGCTGTATGCCCGCATGCAGAACCGGCGCGGGCCTCTCTACACCGGTTGGAGCGGCGTGCTGCAGCCGGTGGCGGACATCGTCAAGCTGTTCGCCAAGGAGGATGTTACACCGGCCGCCTCCGACAAGTTCATGTTCAACATCTTGCCGCTGGTGGCCCTGGCCTCGGCATGCACTGCAGGCCTCTACCTGCCCGTATGGCACCTGACCGGGTACAATTCGTTCCAGGGCGACCTGATCGTAATGGTCTACCTGCTGGCCATGCCTTCGTTCGTGTTGTTCCTGGCCGGCTGGTTCTCCGTGAGCCCGTTCAGCCTGATCGGCGCCACCCGCGTGCTCACCCAGCTGTTCGCCTACGAGGTGCCGTTCTTCCTGGCCCTGCTGACCCCGGCGGTCGTGGCCGGCAGCTGGAAGATCGCCGATATCGCCAAGTACCCCTGGGCGAGCGGCAACTGGTGGGTGATCCCTCTACAGGTGCTGGCGTTCATTGTCGCCGTGCTGGCGCTGCAGGCCAAGCTGGAACGCGTGCCGTTCGACATCCCCGAGGCCGAGACCGAGGTGGTCGCCGGGCCGCTCACCGAATACAGCGGCAAGAAACTGGCGGTGTTCCGGATCCAGAAAGACATCTCCATGTACGCCGGCTCCGCCCTGATCGCCGCGCTCTTCCTGGGCGGCTTCGGCGGCGGCCTGTACCTGGGCGCGCTCCAGCTGGTGCTCAAAACCCTGCTGGTAGTGGCTCTGCTGAGTGTGATCCGGAGCGCCTGCGCCCGCATCCGCATCGACCAGATCGTGTCCTTCAGCTGGCGTTACCTGGCGCCCATGAGCATTGTCCAATTCCTGATCGTGCTGCTGCTGAAGGGCGGAGGAGTGATCTAGCCATGAAGAAAGTCGGACTGCTGTTGCCTGAAATGATGAGCCACCTGGCCCACAAGCCGGTTACCCGCCTCTATCCGTTCGAGAAGGTGACCGCGCCCGAAGGCTTTCGCGGCACGCCCCGTTTCAAGCCGAACAACTGCATCGGCTGCAAGGCCTGCGTGCGCGACTGTACCGCCGAGGCCATCGAAATCGATGTCCGCAAGATCGATCCGCCCCCCGGCTCCCCCGAGGGGACCAAGCCGACGAAGAAGATGGTCTGCACCATCTACCTGGACCGCTGCGTGCACTGCGCCCGCTGCGTCGAGGTCTGCCCCAAGGACGCCCTGTACATGGACACGGAGTTCGAGGTGGCCAACTTCACCCGCGACGCGCTGAAAATCGTGCAGGAATCGGATTGATGGACCGTCCGGCGGACAGACTGCGCGCCCTGCTCGACGCGGCGCGCCGGGCGGACCGTAAAATTGTCGTTTTGGGTATCGGGAACGAGCTCCTGGGTGACGACGCGGTCGGCGATCGCGTCGCCCGGGAGCTCGCGCCGTATAACGACCACCGTTTTGAGGCCATCCCCGCCGGCAACGCACCCGAAAACGGCGCCTACATGGTCAGTCGGGCCGCCCCTGCTGTGCTGATCATCATCGACGCAGCCGAGCCGGCCGGCGGTGCAGGGGAAGGCGCCGACAGCGCTGCGCCGTGGGATTTCTATCCTGCCGATTCACTCGACACGTTCTGCCACTCCACCCATTCAGTGCCCCTGAGCATGCTCGTGAGCGTCTGGCTGCAGGAGCGGCCGCATCTCGATGTGCGGTTCATTGGCATCGCCATCCGCGACACGACGTTCATGGCATCTCTGTCGCCGCCGGTGGACGCCAGCCGCGCCGAGATCGTGGGAGTGTTCCGGTCGGCGGTGGGAAACAGGGAACAGTGAACGGTGAACAGCAAATAGTCAGGCGATAGGCGTGTTTGGGCTTGGTTGGATTCGAAATTCGTAATCGTGATCGTAATCGGGGCTCGATCCCCGAACCACAATCCCCGAACCCAATCCTTTCGTTCTTGCCCGCGATCGGCGCCTCGAAGCCTGGCGCCTTCCTGTAACCCGTTCGCCTTCGCGGGGGGAGGAGGACGGCTCGGATGCCCGGCGGCCGCAATCCCGGAGTCACGACGGGGCGGCTTACGTGTTGTTTCAGGTGCTCTTGCGGCGCCAGGCCTTGTGGATCATCCAGAAGGTGATGCCGGCGAAGGCGGCCATGAGGACGCGGGCGCCCCAGAGATATGGTTTGTCCGCAGCCGGCTTGCCATCCATCAGCAGCTGGCCCACCGCTTCCTGCCACGTCCAGGTCACGAGCAGCACCAGGATGTAGAGCGGGGTGACGTACTTGAGGATAAATTTGAAGATTCGCGGCACCCGCAGGTCCGCGCCCTGGTGCATGTCGGCCCAGCTGCGCTCGATGCCGAACACCCACGAAAAGAGGACGATCTCGATGGCGGTGAGCACCACCAGGAAGAACGTGCCCGCCCAGAAGTCCAGCTCGTCGAGGAAGCCGTGGCGGAAGAACGCCACCACCAGCAGCGTGCTGGTGACGGCGATCCCCATGACCGTGTTGACGGCGCGCGGGCGGCGCCAGCCGAACTCGTCCTCGAGGAAGGCGACAGCCGGCTGGGCCAGCGCCACCGACGTGGTGATGCCGGCGATGAAAAGCAAGCCGAACCACATCCCGCCGAACAGCTCACCCATCGGGATTTGCTGGAAAATCACCGGCATGGTCTGGAAGCCCAGGTTGTAGGCACCCTCGCCGGCGATGACCTGCGTCTCGGCCAGGCCGAAGAACGCCACGGCCACCGGGATGGCGATGGTGCCGCCCAGCACCACTTCGGCGCATTCGTTTGTCGAAGCCGTGCTCAGCCCGTTCAGGGTGACGTCATCCTGTTCCCGGAGGTACGACGCGTACATGTTGATGGTGCCCTGGCCCAGGCTCAGAGTGAAGAAGATCTGCCCGGCGGCGGCCAGCCAGACCGACGCCTGGCCCAGCCGGCTCAGGTCGGGGTTCCAGATGTAGGCCAGCCCAGTGGCGATACTCCAATCGGGCTGGGCTGGGTCGGGCGCGCCCAGGGTGAGCACCCGCACAGCCAGAGCGATGCCGAACACGAAGAGCAGGGGCATGCCGATTTTTGCCAGCACCTCGATTCCCTTGGAGATACCGCGATAGAGGCAGAAGTAGTTGATGATCAGGGTCAGGGCCAGGAAGCCGAGCGCCGTCAGGATGGACGGGAAATCGGCGCTGGCCTCCACGCCCTGGAAACCGCGGAGGAACTCCCCCATGGCCGCGCGGTCGGTCTTGCCGGCGTAGCGGCCGGTCAGAGAAAACCAGGAAAACGCCATGCACCACGACTCGACGAACACGTAGTAGACGAGGATGGTGAACGGGGTCATGATTCCCAGGAAGCCGAGGTACTTGGCGGCCGGGTGCTTCCACATCGCGGCGAACATGCCGGGCGTGGTGCCGTGGCCGCGGACGCCGCCGTGGCGGCCGATGGTCCATTCCACCCACATCATCGGGATGCCCAGCAGCAGCAGGGCCAGAAAGTAGGGGATCATGAAGGCGCCGCCGCCGTTGCCGGCAGCCTGGACCGGAAACCGCAGGAAATTGCCGAGCCCGACGGCGTTGCCGGCCATGGCTAGAATCAGTCCCACCCGGCTGGCCCACCGGTCACGGCCGGGCTCGTCACCGGCGGCGAATCCGCGCTTGCCCCCGAACAGCACGCGAGAGAAGCAGTACACCACCAGCGCAATGATCGCTCCCCACCCCAGGGTCAGGAACACCCACCCGGCCGTGGTCAGTCCTTGGGCCATGATCCGTCGCCTCCGTGTGGGAATCGTGCGGCGCGGGCCGCTAGAAGTGGTAAATCAGCTTGTTGTTCTCTTCCGCCAGTTTGTTCTGGACGAACAGGGCGTCGATCAGCGTGTTGATCGTCGCCTCGGATTCCTTCTTCTGGAACAGGCCGTGGATGTGCTGATGCAGGGTCTTCCGGGTGCGGGGGCGCCGGTTCTTGTGGATCTTCGACAGGTTTTCCATCACTTTGTCCACCAACTCGTTGCTGAGGGTGAGCAGCTCGCCCCGCTTGGACAGCTCCAGGATGCTGTTGATGCGGCGGCAGGCGATGTGGTGCCGTTTCACGTAGCGGACAAGTGGATCGAATCCCGTGTCCTTGGACAGGATGATGAAGGACGCCGAGCGCTGGGCGGCGGCGCTGAGCCGGCCCAGGTAGAACGCAATGTGGAAGTCCAGGGCGTTCTTGCCGGTGCCGTCGATCTTGACCCACTCGATGGAACCCCCGAATTCCTGGGCCGACCGGACCAGGTCGAAGGGGATCTTCTGCTGGCTCTCGCCCACGAAGATCTTGATCTCCACGTCGCTGTCTTTCAGCGTCGGGAGATCGATGGTCTGGATGTTCTCGAAATCGATGAATAGAACGGTTTTAGCCATGTCCCGAATCATATCATCAACGCAGGCAAATGGCGAGACGAGTCTAAGGGCCGCCAACGATTGCCCCGCCGGGTGCGTGCGGCCTGCAGAACCGGGATTATTTCTGTTTTTCGGCCAGCACCTGGCGGACGGTCGTGACCAGGACTTCCGGCGAGACCGGCTTCTCGAGAAAATGGCTCACAGGCAGCCACTTTTTGTCCTCTTCGCGGGAGAATTCCCATTTGTCGCTCATATAGTCGCGCACGCACGTGAGCATGATCACCGGTACGTTGGGGAACTTGATGGCAATGTCGCGGGAGAGGTCGAAGCCGGAATCGAAGTCCTCCATCATGCAGTCCAGCAGCATCACGTCCGGCGTAGTCTGATGCAGCGCATCCCAGGCTTGCTTGGCGGAGAATGCCGGCGTGACCGTGAAACCCTCGGCTTCCAAGACCATGGTTGTGGCGTCGACGAAATCACGGTCATCGTCGACCAGCAGAATGTTGGCCATCAAGTCCCTCCAGCGATCGATGTTTGCGGATATTTTAGCAGAACACGACGCGTCTGGCAATTTTGACGTGCAGGCCGGCTGAACGGCCGTCGCCCCCGCCGACCGTCAGACAGGCGGGCGGTCGAAGAAGGGATTCTTGGCCGTCGCCGAGAGCGGGATGCCGTAGATGACGGCCGCGTCGGGTCCCAGCCAGCCCAGCTCCTTGACCGCCTGGCCGATGGTGTACATGACCCGGGAGTCCACCCGGTGGTCGGCGGCCACGCCCACGGCGGAACCCACCGCGATTCCCAGATCGCCGATGTTGAACACGCATGGCACGTCCGGATGCTCCGCCTTCGACTCGCAGTTGGGGAATCCGCACATGCCACAAATCTTCAGACCGAGCGGGGCGATCCGGGTGCCCAGCAGCACGACGGCGTCGGCGTGGGCGAGATTGCCCGCGTCCCGCTCGAAAAAAGCCACGCCACCGCGCCGGCCGATGGTCCGCATCGTCTCGGCCAGCACGGCGATCTCGTCGCCGTCCACCACCGCGGCAACCAGGTTGTCGACGCCACGGCCTTTGGGAGCGGTTCGGGCAGCCACCAGCATGGCCCGCGCCGTCTCGAGCACGCGGGTCCGATGGATCGAGTCGTACGTGTACAGAGCCATCAGCCCTCCTTGCGGTGTCCGGATCCGGATGTCACAGGCGCGGCGGCGAATCCGTCACGGCTGTGGCGGTTTCGGCCGGGAGTAGTATGCCTGCCGTAACGCCTCGACAAGGCGGCGGTCCACCAATCCGCGGGCGTTCCCTTCGTAAACCAGGCCGCGGGCCTGGCGGAACGCATCCACGGCGTCCATGGCGTCGCCGTCGTAGAGCGCGAAAGCAGATTCAAACGCATCGCGGCGGGCGCGGAATGCAGCCAGTCGATCCGCGTATGCCTTCGGGTCGCTGGTCCGGAGCGACTCGGGGATGTCGTACTGCGGCGGATCGGGGAAGGCGGCTAGGTCCTGGCGCCAATACCCGAGCGCGTGGAGCATCCGCTTGAGTTCGATGACGTCACTGCCCCGGATTTCAGAAAACTCCCGCCAGCCGAGGCGGCCGGATGTTCGATAATAGATCCGCTTGAGCTCCTGGACCGGCTCGGGGTGCTCGCCCACCTCGATGGCCAGGCTGATGTGGTCGCCGCCCCGGCCGGGGTGGTTCGGGTCGGCCACCTTGACCGCAGCCGACTGAAACAATCCCCATCGCTTGTCGCCGCCCCGGGCCTGACCGGCCTCCAGGGCCAGGATCAAGCGCTCCGCCAGCGGCATGCCGGTCCCCTCGGTCTGTTCGAAAGAGTCGGCCACCGCAGCCACCACCTCGGGTCCCACCATGATGTTGGCCTGAACGGTGTAGTTTTTTCCCTGTCGGTCGCCGGCCCAGGCGCCGCAGGCAGCGCCGGTGAACGCGGCCGCCTCGCCTTTCATGTTGATGAGGCCGAGTTGCCGCCGGTCGGCGCCCGCGTCATCCGCCAGCAGCCGCCGGATCGCCTCAGCGGGCGGGACGCCGTCTTTGAGCAGGTCCAGCCCGCGGCGGCCGTACTCCACGACCGTCCACGACTGGGTGGCTGCGGCTCCGACTCCGGCCTCGACCCACGGCACCGCCCGGCCCACGAAGGGGACTCGGGTGGTCACGGCGGCGCCGCTCTCGCCGGTGATTGGGTCAATGGCACAGATCGAAAAGGTGGCGAACAAGGTTTCATCTGCGGGACATGCCGGCGTCGGCAAGGCGGTGCACAGGCCCATCAGTGCGGCCCATGCAGCGCCCAAAATCAGACTGCGCGGGATCATGCGGCCTCCTTGGACGGATCTCGTCTCTACCATACCCCGGCGGCGGTTTCCCGGCAAGGGCAAACCACAGGCGGCGCGCACAGCGGCAGGTTTCGCCGGCGAGTCCCTTGGGTTACAATCAGCAGGACAGCCGCCGGCGGATGGGGTGCGAGTCCATCGACGGCCAGGATCTGCAGGAGGTGCGACCGTGCGCATGTCGGAGATGTTGGCCCGGCCGGCCAAGGAGGCACCCAGGGGAGCGACCCTGGTGTCGCACCGACTGCTGGTGCAGGGTGGTTTCGTGCGCGAGACGGCACCCGGGCTGTTCGCCGCGCTGCCTCTGGGGCTGCAAGTGTTGGCCCGGGCTGAGGCCTTGGCCCGGGCGGCCGCGGCGGGCCACGCGATGACGGAGCTGGAATTGCCGGCGCTGCAGGATGCGGCAAATGCAGCGGCGGATGGCGAAGGTTTCGCCGTCAACGATCGCCGGGGGGCCGCACTGCGTCTGGGCGGTGATCCGGCGGCGGCGCTGCTCCGGCTAGCGGCCCGGGAGATCAATTCCTACAAGCAGCTTCCCCGGAGGTTCTTCCAGATCGGCACCCGTTTCCGGGACGGCCGCCGCGCCCGGTCCGGCCTGTTTGAGGCGCGGGAGAGTCGGGTGTTTCGGACCTGGGGATTGGCGCTGGAGCCGGACCACCTGCACGAGACAGCCGGTGCGTATCGGTCTCTGGCGGCGGACGTGGCGTACGCCGCCGGCGTGGACGGCCGCTGGATCGAGGATGGACCGGGGACCGCCGTCTGGATCGTCAGCCTGTCCGAGGGGCCGGAGCGGATCCTGAGCTGCCCGGTCTGCGGCTACGCCGCGCGGGCCGAGACGGCCGAGTCCCGGCTGTCGCACCCGCTGCAGGACGCCGCATGGCGGCCCATGGAGATGGTCTGCGGGCCGGGGCTGATTCAGCCGGCGCCGCTGGCCGAGTTCCTGGGTCTTCCCGTCTGGCTGACAACCAAGTTGCTCCTGTTCCTGACTGACGGCCGGCCGGTGGCGGTGATGGTGCGAGGCGATTGCGACGTGAGCGAGGCGAAGGTCCGGCGTCGGCTGGGGGGCGGTCCGCTGGAACTGGCTCCGCCGGAGACGGTCCGGGCGCTCACCGGCGCCGAGGTGGGCTATGCCGGCCCTATCGGTCTTCCGGCCGACGTGCTGATCCTGGCGGATGCGCAGATCCGGGATCGTGTCAACTTCGAGTGCGGTGCCAATCGCACCGACCATCATCTCATCAACGTCAATTTCGATCGCGACCTGCCGCCGCCGGAATTCGGTGACTATGCCGCGGCGGCGGCGGGGCATGGGTGCCCGCGCTGTGACGGGGGCCGGCTCGCGGACGGTGCCGCGGCGGTGATCGCCCGGGTGACGGGTTCGGACCCGACGCAGGCGGGTCCGGACGGGCCGACGTGCCTGGACCAGGAAGGGAAATCCCGATCCGTCGGATGGGTCCAACTGGTGTTGGACCTCACCGCGCTCGTTGCCGCCGCGGTGGAGCAGCACCATGCCGCCGCCGGCATCGCCTGGCCCCACGCGCTGGCGCCGGCTGCGGTGCATTTGGTGGCGCTCAACCAGGAGGACGCCGAGGTGGCGCGCGCCGCGGAAGCGCTGTATGCCGCGCTGCAGACGGACGGGATCCCGGTGCTGTTCGACGACCGCGACGCCCGCGCCGGCGACAAGTTCGCCGGCGCCGACCTGCTGGGGTTGCCGGTGGTCCTGACCTTGAGCCGGCGCACCCACTCGGCGGGCGAGCTGGAACTTCAGCTTCGCGGCGGTGAGCGCGAAACGCTCGCCCGCGAGACGGCGATGGCCCGGCTGCGAACGTACTTCGGGGCCTGAGCGACGCTGCGGGCGGCCGGCGAAGAAAATCACCAAAGAAGCTGGTGATTTTGAAACGTCTGACAGATAATTGACTCTATGTGTGGGACCGAATCTATCGGGAGGAACATTCATGCGTGGAAAGTTGATTATCGTGACGGGTCTGATTGCCGCTCTCACTCTGGCGCTGACCGCCGCCGGTTTCTGGGAGAAGAAGCCGTATACCCAGTGGTCGGAGAAGGATGCGCGCAAGATGTTGGAGAAATCCCCCTGGTGTTACGAGTTCAACTGGGGGCGGCAGAGCAATATCGGTTCGGACGTGACTGGACCATCGGTGGGTTCGGTGCCCAGCCCGACCAGCACCCCGGCCGATGACACCCGGGTCGCCACCGACGCCGAACGGGAATTCATCACCATCGTGCGGGTCATGCTGTTTTCCGCCCGGCCCATCCGCCAGGCGTACGCCACCCTCATTGCCAAGGGCGACAAGACCCGTCTGGAAAAACTGAAGGATTTCGCCGAGCGCGACTTCGGCGACGAGATCGTCATCGCCTGGGTGATCGACTCCAAGCCGAAAGGCGCGACGTCGGTCTTCGACCTGGACCGCCAGCTCCGCGCCCTGGCGGTGGGCGAATTGGCCAATGACACTTATATCGCCAGCAGCAGCGGCAAGAAGGTCTTCATCAAGGATTACATCCCGCCGACGAATGACGGCACCGGCGCCAAGTTCGTCTTCCCGCGGACAATGCCCGACGGCACGCCGTTCCTCACCGCCGCCGACAAGAGCTTCCGCTTCCAGACACGGAAGTTCAAGATGAAGGATGACGCGGTGGCGGTGGATGCCACTTTCAAGGTGGAAAACCTCCAGCTGGCCGGCCAGCTGGAGTATTGAACCCCGGCAGGCGTCAGCCGATCGCATTCGAGCAGCCAGCGCCGTCGGCATCGGGCAAGCGTCCCGGCGCCGATGGCGCTTTGTTTTTCCGATCGGTTGCGACGCCTCAGGCGGCAAAATGCGGTTTCTTGAATCCGCGCGTCACCGGCGGGCGTATAATGCATCTTGACCATTGGTGGGAATCGCGCTGATCGATTCAATTGCTGAAAGGAGGAACAAGCATCATGCGCCCGAGACTCTTCATGGGGATGATCGGACTCATCGCCTTGACCGCCGCAACGCTGTCGGCCGCGGACTACTGGGAGAAGAAACCATACGCGAAGTGGTCCGAGAAAGAAGCCCGCAAGATGATCATGCAGTCGCCGTGGTGCGTCGAGTTCAGCTGGAGCAGCACCGGCTCAGGCGGTGACAGCCTCACCCAGGACGCGACGACCTATGAGCCGTCCTCGCCGGTGGGAACGGCTACGAGCCGGGGTGCCACCGACACCGTGGGCGGCGAGCGGGAGATCCTCACCATCGTCCGGGTCATGCTGTTCTCGTCGCGGCCCGTCCGCTCGGCGGTCGCCGTGCTCGCCGCGAAGGGGGATACCGGCCGGATTGCGCGGCTGAAGGATTTCGCCGAGCGCGACTTCGGCGACGAGATCGTTGTCGCCTGGGTACTGGACTCCAAGCCCAAGGGAGCCACCTCGGTCGCCGATCTGGACCGCCAGCTCCGCGCCTTGGCGGTGGGTGAACTGGCCAGCGAGACCTTTTTGGCCACCAGCAGCGGGAGAAAGGTGTTCATCAAGGACTACATCCCGCCCACGCCGGACGGCACGGGCGCCAAGTTTGTCTTCCCGCGCTTCCTGCCGGACGGCACGCCCCTGATCACCGCTGCGGACAAGACCCTGCGCTTCCAGACGAAGAAGTTCCAGATGCGCGATGACGACATCTCCGTGGATGCCACGTTCAAACTGGACAAGATGATCTTTAACGGCCAGTTGGACTACTGAGCCGATCACGCAGACTGCTGATTGTTGTCGGAAATCCGGCGGCCGGCTGAGACTCTAGAGCCGACCGCCGGTTGTTTTGTGGACCGCTACATTTTCTCCAACAGCCGTTCCACCTCTTTGAACACGATGGAACCAGCCTGTTCCAATTCCGGCCTGAGGACCGCCCGGGCGTATTGAACGGCGCGCGCTGCGTCATCGGCCAGAACGCCGAGGAGGTAAGCCACCTTGCCTTTCAGCCCGTGGATCGTGTTGAACACGACCTCGCTGTGGAAGAGCAGGGGACGCGCACACAGCATGTCCACTTCGTTGGACCGCAGGAGCATGTCCGTCCGTAGGCGTTCCACCGCGTCGGCCGGGGGATTCCGCTGGGCGATGACGGGTTGCAGCACCACCCGGACGGCCTGCAGCACTTCTTGGGTCCGGCGGAGATGCCGCAGGCATTCCGCTCGGTGCAGGCTGAATTCCCGCTCGTCGGCCGGCGGCGGCTCTTTGGCTTCCTGCTGGCCGTCCAACTTGAAAATGGCGCGCAGGTGCTGGGTGGTCAGCGGGCGATCTCCGAACATGGCGTGCAGGCTGGACAGCACCATCCGCAGTTCGCGCGCGTTGCCCGGCCAGGCATAGCTCCGCAGCTCGTTCAGGATGTCGTCCGGCAGGGTGGACGACGGGTTGCGGGTGACGCGCTGCCAGAAGTGCTGGGCCAGCCGGGGGACGTCGTCGAGATGGCGCCGCAGAGCGGGCGTGCGGATGAGCATGCCCCGGAGACGGTAGTACAGGTCTTCCCGGAATTCACCGCGCTGGACCATGCTGAACAGGTCGCGGTTGGTCGCCGCCAGCACGCGGACATCCAACTGGACAGGCTCCCGGGCCCCCAGAGGCAGAATGGCCTTGTCGTCCAGCACCCGCAGGATCTTGGCCTGGTGTGGCAGGGGGAGTTCGGCGACCTCGTCCAGGAAGATAGTGCCGTGATTGGCCGCCTCCCATAGGCCGATGCGGTCGGCTTGGGCGTCCGTAAACGCGCCCTTCTTGTACCCGAAGAACTCGGACTCCAGCAAATTCAAAGGAATGGCACCGCAGTTGACGGGCACGAAGCGGTTTCTCCCGCGCCGGCTCAGGCTGTGAATCTCCTGGGCGACGATGTTCTTGCCGGTGCCGGTGTCGCCGACGATGAGCACGGCGCATTCGGCCCGGGCTGCCTGGACGATGAGCTGCCGGACCAGCTCGGCCTCCACCGACTGACCGACGAATTTTGACTCGAGCCCTCTGGCTTCGGCGTGGTAGCCGATGAGTTGGATCAGGGATCCATCGCCGGCTGTCACGGACTCAGTCTCCGGAGCGGCCGGAGGTTGAGTGGCAACTCCCGCGGCACCTGTCGCGGGAGCCGCGGTATCGCCGCCGGTGGGATCGGTCTTGGCCATTGTCCACAAGCTATCGAACAAGTCCGGCGGGACGCCCACAATGGCGCGCAGTTGCATGCTGCCGGAGCCGGTGCGTTTCAGGAAATCGCAAACGCTGCGCTGCAGCTGACCGGCCGAACGGTAGACGCCTTCGACAAGCGGGATTTTGCCGGCCGGGCTGCCCGTGAGGTAGGCCTTCAAGCCCTTGTGGACGTTTTTCATGCCCCGGTCCACCACCAAATCGATCATGGTGCGGAAGCCGGCCAAATCCGCATTGTCGACCAGGTAGATGGCAGCGCTCGGCGCTTTGGAGACCTTTTCTAGATCCTGTGTCCGGCCTCGCGGCAGGGTGCACCGGAAAGGACCTTCAGGCGGTAGGCCCGCCAGGTACTTCAACGCACGAGTATTCATGTGACACCTCGTTGAGTTGATGCGCGATTCTACCCGTTGTGTTTTTGTAACTCAACAGAATATTGCAGAAAATTTTTTGTTGATTAATAGTTGAGTAGTATGAACATTGATAAAGCATTTATTAAGAAATACATAAGTCTCATATCGGATAGGATGTGAATTGAAAAATCAGTGTGAAATTGAGTTGTAAGGCCATTTCTCAACAATTCGGGCCATCTGATCGCATTGAAGTCAATCTGACAGGTTGAAAACTTTGTAACAAAAACAAAATAATGAATTTAGTAATTTGGCATGTTTTGTGCATTTTGGAATTCAGAGCCGGCGAGAAATAGTTCATGAACCGGCTGATCGCGAGGTGCATGGATATGGCTAAACTCAATCTCAATGGTGTGGAGTTCTGGAGCGGCAGCGCTGCCCATGACACCGTGCGCCAGCTGGCCGGTCTCTGCGAGCAGGTGGTCCATGCGCCCATCCCCCTCTCGCCGGACGGCGACAGTTTCGCGATGTCTTGCGATCCGGCGAAGAAGCGCCGGGGTATCCTGGCCATTCAGGGAAGCTACAAGCCCGACGACGACATCGTGGAAATCGTGATCCTTCTGGTCGAAGGGTCGGCCCAGGCTAGGAGCGGTGTGTCGGCGGTGTTTCAGAAGCTGGCCGCGCTGTCGGATCGGGTGCACTGTCTGGAGCCCGAAATAGACAATGACCGCGTCGCGCTCCGGATGTTGCTCAGCGTCAAGGCTGCGATGCTGTCGTTGAGCCGTCAGGAGACGTTCATCGACGAGTTGAAGAAGCTGGACGACCTGGCCCGCTTGCTCCAGGAGGAAATTCCGTCCGACAAGACAGACCAGGAGCTGGAGGCGGCCTATCGGAAGGTGCGCGAGGTTCTCGAGCCGGTTCGGCCGCTGGCGCAGGCCGAAACGGATCTGGAACCGGCCCACGTGGCGTGGGCCCGCGAGATTTTGGATTACCTGGGGGGCGCCGCGCCCGTTGCCATCGCGGCGCCGTCGCTGGCGTTCGCAGATTACGCGCAGGCGTTGCTGGCCCGGGTGACGATGGAAACGGGGGGAAGTCTCGGCCGGCTGGCGGTGCCGTCCATCAGCACGCAGGGGCTGGTGGAGCTGGTGCGACGCGCACCGGGCTTCGTGGTGGTGCCTGTGGAGAGCATCAGTCTCGGCGCCAGCCGCTACGAATTGGGGAATGAGGTCCGCGCCCTGCTGGCAACGCTGGTGGCAGGGGGGAGGTCTCCGATCTTCATGGGGACCTATGAGGAGCTCCAGGGGGTGTTCCATGGGGGGCAGGGCGCGGCCTCGGACCCGTTGATGCCGGTGGTGCGGCACATTCCGGATGTCGCGCTGCCGGCGCTGGCCGAGGCGGCGGTCCAGGTGGCCAGCCGCCCGCACGGCGGTCTGCCGCCGGCCCGCCGGAAGGAGCTGACGGGGTGGGTGCTGGCGGCCCTCGACGGACGGGGCGACTCCCAGCAGCAGCGGATCCTGCCGCTGGTGGCGCGCAAGGTGGCCGCCGATTATTTCGCCGGGCACTACCCCGGTCCGGGTGCCACCACCGGGTTCGCCGACCGCGCCGCCGCATTGAGTGAGACGTTTGCCGGTCTGTGCGTTCACCCACGGGCGATGCGGACGGCGGAAGTCCAGACGGCTTGGGTGCGGACACTCGCATCGCCGGAACTGCTGGCCACCTTCCGCGAACACCTGTTGGCGCAGGACCGGGCGCTCGAGGCGCTGAGCCGGCGGCTGGCCATGGAAGTGCTGACGCGGCCATTGCATCAGCCCCTCCGCTATTGCGCCCAGGGGACGCCCGGCACGGGCAAGTCCGAGAGCGCCCAGCTCCTGGCGCAGGTGCTGGACGTGCCGTTCGTGGTCATCGACGCCGCGAGCATGTCCGACGCCTACACTGTCACCAGCCAGCTGCTAGGGTCCAGCCGGGGGATCGTGAACTCCTACCAGCCCGGCCGGCTGGAGCAGGTGGCCAAGCACCACTGCGGCGCCGTGGTGGAGATCTGCGACATCGACCATGCGCCGCCGCCGGTCCAGTCCGCCCTGGCGGCGCTCTGCTTCCAAGTGTTGGAAAACGGCGAAGCGCAAAGCTCGGCCGGCGGCATGTTCTCATGCGCCAACATCATCTTTGCATTCACGATGAACCTGCCGGGGGGCATGGACGAGGCGGTCCGCCGCAACGGCATCGGGTACAACAATGCGCCCACGTCCCGGACGGTCACGAGAAAGATCGTGAACGAGATTAAGGGCATGCTCAGCGGCGCCTTCCTGAGCCGGATCGGCACCCCCATCCTGTTCGAGCCGCTCGACGGCGACGCACTGGCGGCGATCATGGAGCGTGCGGTGGCCGAAGCGGTGCGTGCGGCCGCCGAGCATCTGGGCCGCCCGGTGCCGGCGGTGGTCATTGGTGCGGGCGTGGGCCGGGCGGTGCTGGCCACGCTCGAGGCCAGTGTCATCGCCTTTGGCGCCCGCGCCATCCTGGAGCACGGACGCGCCCTGGCGGCGGAGGCAGTGCTCCGCTGGAAAGGCGAGGCTGTTGCGGATCGGCCGGTGCGCGTCATGGCGCGCGGCACCGGTGAGCTGGACATTCTGATCGATTGAGGAGGAGTCATGGCTGGCAACGTCTACAGCGTCTGCGATCCGGAGCAGTACCGGAAGGCGGGGCCCACCGATCTGGTGGAGCTGCTGCCGCCGCCGGGGGGCAATCCGCTGTACCTGCAGAAATGGCTGGTGGAGACTCTCGTGTTCGCCATTGTCCACCATGAATTCGTGCACCTGTCGGGGCCCACCGGGAGCGCCAAGAGCTCGCTCCTGGAGGCGCTCTACACGGTCCCGGAGAATTTCCGGGGGGTGTGCGATGGCCTGGGCTGCGCGTCGCGGCCCCTGAAGCTGTTCCCCATCGAGATGGCGACCTTTGAGGCGCCGGGCGAGCTGTACCAGCGTCGGGCGCTGAAGGACGGCACGACCTACGACGAGCCGAGCCGGCTGGTGGCCGCACTGGCGGCGGCCGCCCGATGCGCCGGCTCGGCTTACCCGCTGATCTGGCTGCGCGAGATCGGCCGGGTGCACTCGTCCAGCGTCCAGGGCGGCTTGCTCAATCTGATGACACGGGCCGAGATCGTGTTGCCGGACGGGACGCACTTTCCGGGGCAGGGTATCGCCTGGGTGGCCGACAGCAACTACCAGGC
Organism: Acidobacteriota bacterium; assembly: GCA_012517875.1. Classification (NCBI taxonomy): domain Bacteria; kingdom Pseudomonadati; phylum Acidobacteriota; species Acidobacteriota bacterium. The sequence goes on from JAAYUB010000053.1 coordinate 17,361, forward strand.
CGAACAGAGCGCCACCCATACCCTGGTCACCTTGGACGACGCCCTGAAGCGGCGGTTCACCATCAACCTGACGCTGGACTACCTCACGGCCGAGCAGGAAGTCCAGGTGCTGGAGCACATCTTCAACGGCAATGGCGGAGTCTTGGTGCCCGCCGAGCTCATAGTGAAAGTGGTCCAGCTGGGCAACGTCGTCCGGCGTCATCGCAGCGAGGGGAACCTGCAGACGCTGACGCCGCCCACCATCTACGGGTACATGGCCTTCCTCCGGACGGCCCGGGCGCTGCCCCATCTGAGCCTGCAGCAGGTGGCATTGGCCACGCTGCTCGGCAACGCCGGCTCCGAGGACCGCAAACACGTGGCCGGCGTGTTCAACGAGGTGTTCGGCCTGCAGACCGAGGAGGAGGAAGATCCGACGATGGTAGGTAATCTGTTCTGATCGACCGGGAGCGCACCGGATTGGGGAGGGCCCATGAAACCGAAACGAAAGACAGCCAGGCCGGCAACGGAACGGACGGGATATTCGTTTTCGCTCCGTTCGCGCCGGAACAAGTCCGACTGGGCCGGCATCAGCATCGCCGACGCGTTCAAGCAGAACATCGACTACTTTCACCGGGCCCAGGCCCAGCGGCTCTTCTACCGCCAGCTCAAGAAGACAGTCCGTGCGGTGGCCAAGCTGGATGGTACCGAGGCCCCGCACCTGCTGCAACCGCGGGTGAAGCCGCAGCTCTCGCCCTGCTACTCCAGCTACCCGGCCGGGTTGGCGGTGTACGCGTCGATCGGCCTCACGGGGTTTCTGGAATTCAAGGCCCGGATCTCGGACAGCCGATTCCTGTCGTATCTGATCACCCAGCTTGGCGTGCAGATGGCGGACAGCGACGTCCGATCCGATCCCGCGCTGGCCGAGCTCACCGCTCACAGCGTGGCCAACTGGATGCACTCCCGACTGCTCATCGAGGATCTGGCTCGGCAGGCGGCGCTGTCCGCCATCGAGGTGTACCGCCTGTTCGCCGCGGCCCAGGAGGACCTCCGCTTCGCCACGGTGGACGACATCGTCCGCGCGGTGATCCTCTACGGCGACGTCCTGTGCGAGCCGTGGCACCTGAACCTGCACGCGCTGACCGCCCGGATCCTCCACGATCTCATCGCGGTCAGCGCGCCGTTCTACGAGCGCCTGCCCGAGGTGCCGGACCGGGATCTACTGGAGATGGGCGCAGCCTGGTCCTGGCGGCTGATGGCCGTCCTGCTGCGTTACCTGCCGCCGCCCGGCCAGCCCGAGGAGAAGCAGCCCAAGGAACCGCGGAAAGGGCGGAGCCGGCTGATGGAGTTGCTGGGCGCTTCGATGCCCGCTGACGAAAGCATCCGCGGCGACAGCGAGCTGGCGCCCCTCGGCGGTCCCGTGCCGCCGGTCGTCAACCGGCCGGAGAATCCCATCGACTGGCTCATGAACCAGTTGACGGGCCGGGCGGGTCGCGACCGCATCCGTGACGCCGACAAACCGGCGGCGGTCGATGCTGGCATCTACAAAACCTTGGAGGAATTTCAGGCGGCGCTGGGCGGCGCGGCCGGCCAGTCCGGCAACTGGGAGGACATGCGGTCCGACCTGCTGGAGAACTCGCTCCGCGCGATCCCGTTTGAGGCGGGGCCCATCGAGGGGAACCCGGCCGACGGGCATGAGGTCAAGGTGTCGATGTACGGCGACGAGCGCGCGATGGGCGAGCTGTTTGACCGCCCCGTGGCGCCGTCGGAGGACGTGACCGCCTGTCACAGCTTGGTGGAGGATGCGACGCCCCTGACCGCAACCTTGCGCCAGAACCTGTACCCGAACATCGAGCAGCGGCCGGAAATCCAGCGCTTGCGCTGCAGCGGCGGCCTGGACGGCGCGCGGCTGCCGCTGGCGGCGTTTTCAGAGACGGTCTTCCGGCGGTACCGGATCCGTGAGGTGGCTGATCCACGGGGTGCGCCGGTGCTGGTGATCGCCTGCGACGGCTCCGGCTCGCTCAACGAGAAACAGATGCGGATGGTCAAGCTGCTGTCGGCCGCCTACCTGCAGTCCACTGCCCGGAGCAGCATCCAGGTGCTCGCCGCCCTCTATCACAGCGGCGACATCCGGCCGGGCGTCTCGGGGCCACTGGTCCAGTGGATGTACCATCCGCGCAAATCCATCGCCCTGAGCCGCCAGGACGCCGTGCGGAGCGTCGTCACGTTGCCCGACACCGGTACCGGCGTGCAGAGCGATGCGCTGTCCATCGCGTTCATCATGGACGAGGCTCGCCGGATTGCACGCGGCCACATGATCTACCTGGTGCTCATCACCGACACCAGCTGGAACCGCAGTTTCAACCGGTCCGAAACCGGCGCCGAGGAGGTTCGCGGCTATTTCGAGGACCTCTACGAACGCTTCCCGGGCCAGGTGCACACGACTCTGGTGGCGTTGGGCGTAGCGGCGCCGACGGGTTTCGAGGACCTGCTCAACGCGGTCATCGGAGTCACCCACGAGGAATTGTCCGACAGCGCCGCGGTGGCCGAGAAAGTCGGCGTATACGTCGCCCGCTGCATTCGCGAACGCACCCGGCTCATCGCCCGGGCTTGACAGGAGGAAGCCATGGGCAACCGCACCACGACCACCGACACGCTGACGCTGCCGAAACCGGCGGGCGGCTGGTCATCGACGTTCGACTATGGCACCGGCGACTGGTGGAGCCGCCGGCCGGAGGTGGATCGCCGCAAGGCGTTGGCGCCCGTTCTGAATCAGCTCCAGCGGCTGGACGCCCAGCGCCTCCGGCTGGAGCGGGAAGGGGGGACGGTGAAGGATCTGGCCGTCCTGACCCGCATCCTGAGCGAGCCGCTGCGCGTCGAGGGCCACTACGGCCCCGCGACCTGCTCATTGCGGGATCCGCGCGCGCTGCGCACGGCGCTGCTGGATGTCGACTACGATCTGCACCACGATGTGCGGCAGCTGCCCGACCTGCTGCCGGTGTACTACGTGAGCCGGACGCGCCGGGACTACTGGGGCGAGTACAGCCTGGTGGTGGAGGACTTCCATCTGAGCCCCGGCTACCCGCTTCAGGACGAGCGGTTCGTACGCCTGATGGACGTCGGCCACGAGGTATACTTTCTGCGGCTGGCGCACCTGCGGGACGCCGCACGGGCCATGCTGGGGGGCGCCGGCTCCGGCGACGGGGCGGTGGACGCCCTGTTGTACGACCTGGGGCGGCACGTTTTCCAGGCCGCCTGGCATGAGGACCAGCGGCTGGGCATTCTGGTGGCTGATCATTTCCGCCTGACCGCGTTCCGGTAGGCCATCGAGCTGCTTTACCTGTGCCTGAGCGGCGAGCTGTGCGAACTGCGGCACGCCATCACGCCGGACATGCTGCGGTTTTTCGTCGAGGCCTACAAGCAGCCCGCGATCAGGCGCTTTCTGGAACGGCTGCACGACCTGGATGGCGCCATGATCACCGATCTGCCCCGGCAGGGCCGGGTGCTCTACAAGCGACTGGGACTCGCGTTCAGCCGGTGTCTCGGTACCGAGGTGCTGTGGGGGTTCGGCCGGCGGATGATCCCGCTCTGGAAGGTGATTTATGGCAACCTGACCCGGTTGGAGGCGGTCGGCCGGCAGCTGCGGGCCGATCCGCGGGTGGTCACCGCGTGCGGCCGGCTGGAGAGAGAAGCCGAAGCAGTCATCGACGAACTGGCGGGAGGCGGAACGTCAGAGCGGTGAGCGGGCTCGCCAAGGCACTCAGAGCACGAAGACCAACTGAGCAACGGGAGCCAACGACAAGTACCCTTACGATGTATCAGGCGAAATCGGAAAATATCTCAATCGGCCGATGGCCGGTTGAGGCGGATGATCTTGAAGCCGGCGCCGGCGAGAAAACGGGGGAGCTGCCGCACCGGCTCCCGATCCTGGTCGCGCACCGGTTCGGTGAGCGCCTCCCATGGCACCAGGTAGGCTGAGATCTTCCGGTCCACGTCCTTGGCGGGACCCGGGCGCCAGCCGGCGCGGCGGCGCTCGTCCACCCACCGGTCATGCTCCAGGCGGGCCAGACGCTCCACCTCGTCGGCGGTGAACGCGAAGAGCGGTTCGTCCCAGTCCGTGAGCGGCGCCAGCGCACAGCCCAGCTCGCGCAGCTTGACGCCGATGTGGGCGGCCTGGTCGCGGTTGGAGTCGCGCAAATGTTCCGGCAGCTCGTCCCAGGGCACCATGGCCGGGTTGGTCGCCGGCGTCTCGCCGCGCTCCCGCTGATGCCGGCAGTAGTCGGCATGGATGGTCCGGGCCAGGGCCTCGTGGGTGCCGGCCAGGATCTGCTCGGGGCGGCACGCCTGGTCCAGCAGGCTGAAGGCCTGGATGGCCGGCGGGGCGCCGGGCACGGCCTCGTCGCCGCGCAACAGGGTGGCCAGCCCCGCGTCTCCCGTCATCCGGACCACGACGGGGATGTTCAGGCTACGCGTGCGGGGCTGAAGAGCCAGCGCCGCCGCCAGGCCCAGGGCGTCGTTGTCGAGACAGATGAACACCGCAGTCGCGCCATCCCGCGCCGGAAGGTAATCGCCGCGATGGAATTCGGGCGACTCCACGTCCATGTCCAGGGCGGTGAGGCGGCAGGCCTGGGCCAGGCGGGGATAGCGGTGGCAGAGCGACGCCACCTTGGCGGCGGCGAACCGGTCGATCACGGTCACGTGGAATTCGCCGTCGGCACCCGCGTCGCGCCATCCGCGCGCCGCCTGGACGAGCAGACTCTCGCCCATGCGCCCCAGGCCCACCAACGTGAGGTGCGGGGCCGGGAGCGGGCGGCCCTCCGGCCCGGCGGTGGCCGGATGGAGCGACAGCCACGAGCGGGCGCCGATGTCGAAGACGTTGAAGAATTCCAGGCGGTACGGGTCCCGGTGCCGGCGCTCCAGCTCCTGCTCCACGAGCAGGCGGCAGAGCTGCGGGTCCGTGATGTGGACCACCGCCTGCAGCGGCTGGCCTCGCCTCCATCGGGCGAGTTCCCGGGCGTGCACCGCCACCTCGGCGTTGGCCCCGTCGTCGCCGCAGACGGCGACGACACAGGCGGCCTCGCCCAGCCGCGCCTTGCGCAGCATCTCGACATCGGTGGCGTCGCCCGGCAGCACAACGACTCCCAGGTCGCGGCACTGGGCGATGTGGTCGTTCCCCTCGTCGCGTTCGATGGCGACCACCCGCCGGCCCTCGGCGCGCAGTTGCCGCGCCAGACGCAGGCCCTTCCGCCCCAGTCCGCATATGACCACGTGACCGCGTACGAATCGCATCCGGAACAGCTGCAACTGCTCGCGGAACACCAGGGCGAAGGCCTTGACCGCGGCGATGGCGGCGATGCCGGGCGCCAGCAGTCGGGCCACCTCCAGTTCCCAGCCCACCGCCGGGCCGTAGACCGAACCCGACTCCAGGGTGAAGAGCTGCAGGGCCAGGTACAGGATGTCCCAGAACGAGCGCGACTGGCCCGTGGCGGCACTGTAGTTCCGGAAACCGACGATGCCAAGCCCGATGGACGCGAGCGCAAGCGCGCCGATGATCAGCCACTGGTGGTTCTGCAGCGCGCGCAGGGCCCGTTTCCCGATGCTCTGCCCGTTTCCGCGCCGCGAAACGCCGTGACCGGATGCTGTGTGGTCCATGGACATCCCCCGACAGTCTGATCGATCCTGGGCACCGTCAATCTAATCCACCGACTGTTCGAAGTCAAACCGGCACTTCTGATTTTCCGGGAGTGTTGTCAATCGGTCCAAATCACAACAGACTTGCCGGGGCCCGATTGCTTGCGGACACAGACCGCGCAACATTGGCGCGTCACAACCGATAAAAATCGGCAGAACAGATGGACCAACGATATTCCTCATACCCTTGGCATCGGCCGGCCGGTGCTGGTACAATCCGAAGCACGGAGTGATCCATGCCATCGAAATTCACCGAAAGCCTGGAGCTGGCCCGCGAGCTGCTCAAAATCTACCACCTGCAGGGCGCGAACGCCTTTGCCGAGTGCATCCAGCGCTATGCCCAGCTCATCGTCGCAGACTGCCAGCAGGATACGCGTCGCCTCAACACCCGCTTCAGCACGGTGGTGTTCGGGATACTGTCCATCTTGTTCGTCAATGACACCGAACGGATCATGCGGCAGGAAGTGGCGGTCACCGAGGGCTTCATCAACGAGGCGGATGCGGCGCGCAAGGCCGAATTGTTTGTTCGGGACGTCGCGCGGTTTCTGCGCGAATACGAGGTCGAGCGCCACGAGCAGGCCTTCTCGGAGCGCCTGCTCATGCACCTGGCTTCCTGCCCGCTGGCGGAACTCAAGGAGACGACGCTCACCGTGCTGGCCGAGCGGTTCGATTACCATCCGAATTACCTGTCAAACAAATTTAAAAAGGAGAAACAGTTCACCGTTCAGGAGGCCATCCTCAACGAGAAGCTGAATCGGGCGTTGTTCATTCTCCGCGACGAGACGGAGCGCACCACCATCAAGGAGCTGTCCTGGCGCCTCGGCTTCTCCGATCCGGCCTACTTCAGCCAGCTCTTCAAGAAACGCTTCGGCATGCTCCCCAAGCAGATCCAGGCCACGTAGGCCGCGAATGCCGTACGCCGCATGCGACGAATGCGGCCAGACGGCAGGCAAACGCAAGCGACGGCAGTTGGAATCGGCGTCCTTCCCCGGGCACACGCTCCGGGCGCGTGTTCATCGAACGCCCGGTTCGGCGGTCGGTAATAGACGGCGGTTGCACACCACTCAGGCGTTTTCCACCTTGAATTTCTTCTCGAACACGAGTCGGAAGACCATCACGATGGCGATGATGAGCAGCTCGGCGCTCAGAATCTCGCTCAGGATAGGCAGGAAGGGGAGGTACGGCGGGCAACCGATCAGGACCATCAGGATCCCGAGAACCGCACCGATGGCACCGGCCCGGCTGTAGCGCCAGAAGCCCCAGTGGTTGTCCTGCCGCAACAGGTAATGGTGGTACCAGTTGATGAACACCGTCGCCCCCACGAACAAGACCAGGTACTTGACGAGGACCGGCACCAGCGCCTGGGCATACTGGCTCCAGTTCTCGAGCTGCGGATCGTAGATGTTCGCCCAGGCGGCCGCAGCTGCGGCGAGCGGCGTGGCGACAACCAGGCCCTTCCAGTACGCGTACTCCTGGTGCTGGGCCCGGCGGGTCTCCGCCACGTGGGTGGCCACTATGGGCACCAGCTCGGGGAAGTCCAGGACTTTCCGCCATGCCCCGCCCGCGGCACGAACCATGCTGTCGGCTGCCAGGCGGTTGGACCGGATCATTCCCTGGACCGCCGCCGTATCCAGACCCTGGTGAATTTTCCCGTCCACCAGCACGTCCCATTTTGCTGATGCGTTCATACCGCCGGTCGATCCGTTCACGGGCATCCTCCGGGCAGACAGGATTTTCGGAAAGGTCTCCAGAATGATACTGGAATCGTTCAGAACACGGAATGTTTGGTGGTGAAGCCGAATCATAACAGTGAAGCTCAGGATCGGTGGGCTTCGGACTAAACCTGCTGGCTCCGAGCTGTCGGGGCGGCTACAATGACTGTAGTCACACCGACGGGGTGGCTGCGGCGGAACAGGCGCAGGAGGGAAGTATGGGTGTCCGCATGCGGTTGGGATGCGTCCTGCTGCTGGTGACGGCGATCGGCGGGGTGTGCGTTCAGGCGGCGCACGCATACTCCGAGGAAGACGAAGTCGAATCCGCCGGTTCCCTGATCCTGACGGCCGACGAATCAGGTGATGCCGCGGTGGAGGCCTGGCTGGTCTTGCCTGAGGAAAACGCGCGGCGGCGGATTTCTCACGAGCGGCTGCTGGGGCTCGTCCAGTTGGCGGTGGGGCAGCTGCTGGCCGACTCCCGGGTTCTGGAAAACGACGGGTATCTTGCGGTGAGGGGAACGCTCCGGCGGTGGGCGGCACGTGACGGACTCGTCATGACGGGCACGGTGCGGATCGGTCCGCTGCAGGCCCTGCTGCGGGACATGCGCCAGCCACAACTGAAACTGCACCTTGCGCACCCCCGGCTTGGCTGGGCGGAGTACACGGGCTTCGAGCCATCCCGACGGTATGTCGGCGGTCAGACGGAGCTGCACTACATCGTGCGAGCAGACGCTCCGGCGGCGATTGCGGCGACCGTCCGCTGGGGCTATGACCGGTGGGGGGTGGGGTGGCGCTTGGCGCTGGCGGTTCTGGCCGTGCTGGCGCCCCTCAGCCTCATCCTGATCGCCCGGCGCCGGTCTCTCCGGCTGGCGGAGGCCGATCCCACCGCGGCCTGGTTCGGATTCTGGCGGACATACCAGTGGGTGCTCGCTGGCGGCTGGCTGGCCTGGCTCTGGTTGGTTTTCACGGGCCGGTGGGGGGCTCTGGTTCAGTTCCTCGTCGGCCCGGGCCGCCCAGCCTGGCTGGTGGCGCTGGCCGTGCCGCCGGCGCTGGCGGGCGTCGCGTGCTTCCTGCCGGCGCGCGCTGTCTTCCGGCGGGTGCGCGGCATCCACCTCTCGCCGGCCGAGATGGTCCGCCAGGAGTTTTGGCGGCAGACGGCGTTTCTGGCACCCGCCACGCTGGGGCTGGTGGGATTGGTCTGTCTGTTTGACAATGCGCCCGCTGCCTGGCTGTTCTTCGGCTTGGCGCTGCTGAGCGCCCTGGTGGGGCTCACCGGCTACGCGTGGGCCACGGGCATGACGCCGCACCAACTCATGTCCGGCGAGCTGCGGGACCGCATGGAGACGCTGGCCCGGCAGGCGGGCGTGACGCTTCGGCGGATCTTCGTCATGCCCGCCGGCCGACTGCAGATCGGCAACGCCTACGCCCTGCGCGGCAGCGACGTAATCCTGACCGACTACCTGCTGGAGCGCCTCAATCGTGCCGAGACCGACGCCGTGATCGCCCACGAGCTGAGTCATCTCAAGCAGGGCCACCATCGGTTAGTGGGGTGGGTGTCCGCGATCATCATCGTGCTCCTGTTTTTCGTCGGCGGCACCGTGTTTGCGGTCATCGATATCCTGCGGCGCATGGCGGCGGAAGCGGTCGGGTGGGGTGGGGCAGACCGGCTGCCTGATCTACTGGACGCAATGATCGTCATCCTGGCGCCACTCGGTTTCGGGGCGATGCTGTGGACACAGCTGTTCGTCCGGCGGCGCTGTGAGCGCTCCGCCGATCGCGCCGCAGTGGCTCTCACCGGCGATCCGGAGAGCGCCATCACGGCGTTGGTCAAACTGTCGCGCATGAATCTTGTCCCCATCCGCTGGGGGTTCTGGGACGAGCAATTGGGCACCCATCCGGCGACGCTGCGACGCGCGCAGGCCATCGCCGCTGACCACGCCATCCCGGCCGAGCGGCTGGACGAGCTGCTGCGGACGCCGTCATCGCCGGTAGTCGACGGCTATCCGGTGCCGGAGGAAATGCGCAACCCCCAGCGTCTCTTCACCTCCGAGTTCAAATCGCGTCAAGTGATGCTGAATCTGCTGGTCATGCTCGCTCTGCTCACGCTGGTGCCGGCGCTCTGGCTCCTGCGGCTGGAGCCCACCGGCTGGACCGGCACCACTCGGTGGATGGCCTTGGCGGCGGGGCCGCTGGTTGTGCTCGCGGTGTACCTGCTGACGGCCAATTTTACCCAACTGTCGGGTTACGGTGCTGTGCGGCGGCACCTGGCCGGCCGGCTGCGGCGGCAGGGGGTGCTCTCGGCCGAGGCGGACGGCGAATTCGTCGGCCTCGCCCCCGAGACGCATCATCGTCTCTACGAGGGGCATTCCGTCTGGGACGTGGGATTTCTCGCCTGGAGCGATGCCGGGTTGGCTTATGCCGGCGACCAGTGTCGATTTCTAATCCCCGGCGACGAAGTGGTCGCGGTGGCGGCGGGCGCCGGTCCGCCCGGCCTGCTGCGGACGGAGGAGATCCGCCTACGCTGGCGCGGTCCGGACGGGCGGGAGCGGATATGGCGGCTGACAGCGCTGGGCGGCGTTTCTCGGCTTGGGAACTCGGCACGAAGCCGACGGCTGCGGCAGCGGCTGGAGGCGTGGTTGGCCGGTCAGAGATCCGCTGGCGGCGACCAGCTCGCGGTGAGTGAGCCACCTCCGCCGCGACTGGACGAAGTGCGCGGCGACCACCCCCGACGGCACGCCCAGGCGGGTGGCATCATTTTCAGCCTGGTGATCATCGGCTGCCTCGCGGCGGGCGTGGCCACAGCGTTCGGCATCGGCGGCTGGGCCACGCTCTACGCTCCGCTGGCCGCGTCGATGGCGTTTATACTGGCCATTCTGCCCGTGACGCTGTACCGCGATCGCTGAGCGGTGTTTGCAGCACCCCCACTGCATCCTTCAACGAGGCATGCGGCGCGATCGTGCTCGTAATTCGGCAGCGTCACCGTAATCGAGGCTCGTTCTCGAGCATCGGACATCGCACATGGGACATCGGACTTCGGACTTTCCAACCAACCAATCAATCGAACAATCCTCAGACCCATAGCTGAAAAGTTCACTCGGTTGCGCAGGCAGTCTGTCAGAAAACGGTGTTCCAGCAGACGGCTCGCGCTCGGCTAGACAAGCATTTCTTCGACAGGTCATCCCACGTCAACGGGCACTCGTCCCGTTCTAATCTCCTCTGGAAACCCACCCATAAGATGTTTCTGCTGGTTTTCGTACTGAGTGGAAGCAGTCGATTCCACCAGCGCCCCGGACGGCCGGTTCGTGGAAAGCCGTCGCGGGACCCATAGGCCGGGGATCCGCATCCGGCCGGGAGGATGGTGTGGGGATACGGGAGACGGAGGAGCGTTCGCTGCCTGCCCGGATCTGGCGGCAGCGCCTGGCCGGGGCGATGCTGGTGATGGGACTCCTGGTGGTGAACCGTTCGACGGCCCAGGTCGCCGAGCCTGTTGAGACTCTGATCGGATGGCAGGTGGAGCAGCTGGAGCAGGCGCTCATCAACCGGGATCTGTCGGCCATCCAGCTTCTGTTGGACAGTGATTTCCAAATCGCCGGCCAGCAGGGCGACACCGCCCGACTGGTGCTACAGGCGGCGTTGGACCAGCTGCACCAACTCGAGGCCATCCGAGTCATGGACATTTAGCCGCACCCGGCAGGATACCGGGTGACGGTTGACGTGCAGATGTACGGGTTCGCCATGGAGCGAGACCTGTTGCTGTCGCCGTCGTTCCGGATTCTGGAATTGAACCTCTTTCAGGTGGAGTTTCGGATCCTGGTCAGTTGGGAACCCCTGACGGCGGCGCCACCTCGGGTCATCGCCGACCGTTTCCGGTTGGCTGCCAACCTGGTGCTCATCGATAACGTGCGTGTCAACGGGGTGAGCGGCAGCATGATTCTGGACACCGGCACCAGCACGATGCTGTTGAACCTGCCGCGACTCGATGGGGGGAGTGTCCGACCCGCAGCCGATCATGGCGTCCTGGGCGGCGCCGGGGGGACCACTCGGGCGGTGAATCGCGTCTGGGTGAGCGAATTTGCCTGGCAGGATCTGCGGATGGGCCGGTTCGAAACCATCGGGATGGATCTGACGCATCTGGAAAAGCAGCTCGGCTGTCCCATCCTCGGGATCATCGGCTTTCGGACCATCCGGCAGTATGACCTCACCGTGGACTACGACCGGAAGGAGGTGACGCTCTGCCGCCTCGAGGCCAGCGGCGAGCGGCTCGATGCCCGGCAATGCCCGGCCGACGCCATCCGCATGCCGTTCGAGCTGGCCGGCCCGTTGCCCGTGGTTCCAGTGACCATCGGCGGTGAGCAACTCCGCTTTGGCGTGGACACGGGTGCCACCGCCACCGTGATCGACCGGTCGGTGGACCTCCGCCTCAGCCAAGCGCATTACCGCGAGTTGGACCGGAGTTACTATGTCGGCGTCGACAATCAAAGACGCGTGACCCGACGGCTGCAGTTGCACCGCACCCGGGTCGGGCCCACGGATTTCGACGGCATGATCGCGGTGGTGGGCGACCTGGCGCATTTGCGCCGGGACTTCGGGATCCGGCTCGACGGGCTGCTGGGGTACGAATTCCTGCGACGGCGGCCCATGACC
>JAAYUB010000054.1 GCA_012517875.1 Acidobacteriota bacterium
CGTGGCAGCAGAAGCACACTCCGGCCACCACCGTGGCGGGCGGCAAAGTCTCGAGCCAATCGACGTGGCGCTGAGTGAGCCGGCTTCGGGTGAAGGTCCAACCGGGAGTTGTTTCCCCGTTGGGTGACGACCGGAGAAGCAACCGGTTCTGATTGCCCAGGATGCTCGCCAGGGGCCGGGCCATAATCAGGTCGGCGGTGCCATCCGGATCGAGGGGGCCGTACAGGCTGTCGCCCAGATTGGCGACATCCCGGATGCCCCGCCGGTCCAGATCTCCAAGACGGCCTCCAGGGCCCAGCGGTTGCCGTGGATGTCGGCGATGAGGACGAACACACCGTACATGGGACGAACAACTCGCTCGAGCGGTCGCTCAGTCGACGATGAACAGAGTCGCCCCGGTACGAGTTGCCGAACGGTGGGCGACGTCTCCGTCGGCCACCTGGTAGCTCATGCCGGCGGCCAGGTGCACACGGCGGCCATCCGCAAGCTCGGTGTCCAGCTCGCCGTCGAGCACGAGCAGGATGTGACCTTTCTGGCACCAGTGGTCGGCCACGTAGCCAGGGGAATACTCCACCATCCGCACCCGGATGTCGCCACACTGGCGGGTGCGCCACCGGGCTTCGCCAGTGGTGCCGGAATGGACGGTCGCCGCCACGGCGGACCAATCGGTGGTGTCGAAGGGGATGTTGTCGATATTCAAACGGAACCTCCTTCGGATTGGTTGATGATGCGGCGCGGGATGCATCGTCTGAGGTGAGCAGACAGTTTATTGTACGGAATCGACGCCGGTGCGTTTGAAGGTATTGTGCGGACGACCAGCCAATCGACCGCGGCCGGTGACAGCCAATGGAGCGGCCTGGCTGGTGGTGGCTCGAACTTGTGCGGCAGAAACTTGTCGGCCGCGGGGACATTCGGTCGGGTCAGATGGCGGCGTTCGGGAAGTGGTCTGAAAAAAGGGTCAGCACAACCAGGAAGAACTTGACCAGGTCGGCGCGCAACGCTTCATCGACGCTTCCCTCCTCGGTCAGCTCGTCGAGGCAACCGTCCCAGACGGTGTAAAACAACCGGGTCCACTCCTGAGACAACACCGGGTGGTCCCAGGCGTCGGCGGCGGATTTGTCGAAGAAGCGGTCCACGGCATCGATGGCGGCCAGCACATCATCCTTGCTGAAGGCCGGGGGCGGCGATTGAAGCCGCTCGTCAAAATATGTCTGCAGCGCGTAGACGTGGAAGACGCATTCGCCAAGGAATTCGGATTCAATCTGGTGGGATTCCTCGATGGCGGTAAACAGGCCGATGAGCCAAGGCTGGGTATCGTCGGCGAAATTGCGGAAGAGCGTTTCAATCTCCTCCTCGCTCAGGGCCCCCAGGCGGGCGTCCAGCTCATCGATGAAGGTGTGGAGAGTCTCGATTTTTGCCGCCGGATCTTGGCTCATGCCGGCCCCCCGTCTTATTCCTTGCCGCCGGCGGCTTTGAGTGCGTCCTTGATTTCCTGGCGGAATGCGTAGTAGAGGGCGGCGTGCCCTTTGTCATCCCTAAGGTTGACGTCGGCACCCGCCTGGATCAGGAGCTTAACCACTTCAGTCCTGTCATTGGCTGCCGCGGTGATCAGGGGCGTGCGGTATTCGAAACACTGGACATTGATGGCGGCCTTGTGAACCAACAGCAGCTGCACGACTTTGGCGTGCCCAGCCTCCGAGGCGATGAAAAGCGGCGTGCTGTTGAACCGGGTGCGGATTTCGGTCTTGGCGCCCCGCTTGAGGAGTTCCGCGACGACCTCGGCGTGACCTTGCTGGGCGGCGACGTACAGCGCGGTGGCTTTAGAGACACCAAACGGCTGATTGATATCAATACCTTTATCCAACAAGAGTTTGACGATCTCGAGGTGTCCGCCATAAGCGGCCTTCATCAGGGCCGAGTTGCCGTTCTTGTCGGCGGAGGCGGCGTTGGCGCCCTTGGCCAGCAGGAAGCGGACGACCTCAAGCTTGCCGCCGCCCGCGGCGAACTGCAAAGCGGTCCGACCGTTCTCGTCGCCGGCATCGATGCTCGCGCCCCTGGCGACCAGGGCCTTGACCTGCTCCAGGTTGCCGGCCTTGGCGGCGGCGATCAAGTCATCGTTGCTGCCGGCCGTTACGGTGAGCAGGCCGCAGCACAAGATGAGCGTACCCAGAATGATGGCACGACGCATGCAACTTTCCTCCTTGCGGGAACCGGTGACCGATAGCGGCCGGGACACCGGCGCTGGTCGAATCATAAGAGATGACAGCGCCGGATGCAAAGACGAAGATGCGAAAAATTTGATGAAGGTTTCGTCGAGCGGGGCGGGTTCGCCGCGCGGCCAGGGCCAACCGCCTGAAGCTGATCCGTTTGACGCGGTGCCGGCCGCGGCCCCAGCGTGAGAAGTTGGACAGCATTCTGCGGCGGCGGCATGAACAGGTTCGATCCGGGCCACGGACGAATGCCGGTGCGGACCGATTTGGATGAGTGTCGCCGCGCGTGTGCGACTGCGTCGGCAACTGCCTTCACCGATGCGCTCCCTTGAGCGTCAGTTCGCGCACGTCGATTCGAAAACGCCGTAGCAACGCGGCTACTTCCGGGGCGGTGAGGCGTCGGTTCCGCTGGATGCGCCGCCGTTCGCGCAGCACGTGCGGCATCAGTCGAAACGCTTCAGCGTAGGCTCGGACCAGGACGGCGAGCAGGCGGAACCGACTGTGTTCGCGGACAAAACGGCCGGAAGTGCCCGTCCGGCTGACCGCCCCCCATGCCAGCCACAGGTACCGCCGCAGGGTCCAGTAGGGGTTCTGAACCAACAAACCGGGGGGGAAATTCTTTAGTGCCAGAAGCAGTCGGTTGCGTTCCACCAGCAGGATTTTGTTCGGCGAGAATGCACCGGCGCTGGCGCTGTGGTGATGGTGCACCACCGCCTGCGGCACATACCAGGCCCGCCAGCCCAGCAGCCGCGCCCGCAAACCCAAGTCGGCGTCGTCTCCGTAAGCGAAGAACGCGTCGTCAAATCCGCCGGTCTGGGTGATCAGCTCGCGGTGGTAGAGGGCGGCGCAGCCGTCGGGCCAGAGTATCTCCTCCTCTTGGTCATACTGGCCGCGGTCGGCTTCACCCGTGCCTCGGCCGCGGTTCTGGCCATCGGGCCAGATCAGGTGGCCAGCCTTGTCGATGACGCCGGGTGTGCCGGTGAGCAGAATCTTGCCGCCGAGCATGCCGATGCGGGCCGCCGGATTGCCACGTGCCACCAGGCGGGCCAGCCAGTCGGGTTCGGCCACAGCATCGTTGTTGAGCAGGGCCAGCCATTCTCCGCGGGCATGGCGGAAAGCCAGATTGTTGCCGCCGGTGAAACCGGTGTTGGCGTCCAGCAGAAAAATCCGCACATTGGGTTGGGCACTCCAGCGGCGGATCGTGTCGGGGGAGCCGTCGGTGGAGCCATTGTCCACCACAAGGAGTTCGATCTGGGGGTAAGTCTGTTTTGCGACGGACTCCAGACAGGCTTCCAGGTAGGGTGCACCGTTCCAGTTGACCACGATCACGCTGACGAGGGGGCACGAACCGGTGTGGCGTATGGGTGTGGCTGGGACCACCTCAGGCATTGCAATCCTCATGGAACCGGATGCATGAAGCCGGGCCTGTGTCTGATCCGTTCATCGTGCCGTGCGTGTGCGTTTCGGGGGTGCCGAGATGATTGATGGCCGATGACATCAGCGCATTCTCGACCCGATGAGTAACTTCCGAAAAAACGACCATCATGTCACCGGCGGAAACTGAATTTGGGCGATCTTCTCGGCCATGTCGTGGGCCGGACTGAATGCCAGCTCGGCGGTGGCGATCCGGCTGGTCCGCAGGCGCAGCTCGGCGGTCACACCCAGGGGCACGCCGTCGGCGTAGGCCGCCACGGGGCGCTTGACCGGTTCCAGGGTGCGGAAGATCACCTGGCTGTCGAGGGCGAGCATCACCGCCTTCCAGCCGGGAGGCTCCAGCACGTTGGAGCCCACGAGCACCAGCGCCGGCGTTTCGAACAGCACGGGCGTGGCGCCCATGGCGCGGGCATAGGCGGTGGACCCTGCGGCGGTGGCCAGCAGGATGCCGTCGCCCATCAACCGGGAGATCCGTACTTCACCCCCCACCCGGACCTCCACCCAGGCGGTCTGACCGGTGCACCGTTCCACCCAGGCATCGTTGAACGCCAGCACGCCGGTGGTGATCCGGCCGTCGGGCGCCACCGCCTCCACGTGCAGGAGCGGGGCCTGGCGGACCACCAGCGGACCGGACGGCCAGCCGGCGGCAAAATCGGCGGCGCCGCTCAGGAGAAACCCGCGGTGACCGGTGTTGATGCCAATGAACGGCAGACGCTCGCGCCAGTGGCGGCGGATGGCGTGGAGCATGGTCCCGTCGCCGCCCACCACGAGGATGCAATTGGGCGAGCTCGCAGGTTCGGTACCGGCAAGGCGGGCGGCGAGTTCGCCGGCCTGTGGATTGGATTCGTCCACGACCAGGAGCGGGCGGGGCGGGTCCAGCCGCAGCGGCGCCGTGCGCACCGGGGGCCGGCCGCGGTAGAGTCCGTAGCGGTCGATGTATTCGGCCACCCGAGGGTCCAGCTGGTCGGTGACGGGTTCGTGGCGGAACAGTCGTTCGCGGACGTCGGCGCTGGACCCGGCGAGGTTCAGGTCGAAGAGACGGGAACGGGGCGGCCGGTCGAGGGGGATCAGCGGATGACCGGGCCGGGTGAACACGGCGAACCGCAGCTCCTGCCAGAGCGCCTCGCCTCGGGACCACCGCGTCTGGATGAAGGAGCGGCCCGCATTCCCGCCGCCCACGAGGTCGCTGCCCACCACGTGCCACACCTCCCCTTCGGCGGTGTAGCGGGTTTCCAGATCGTGGTTGCGGGTGAAGGTGCCTTCCTCGAGATCGAACAGATCCACGCGGACGTTGGCCAGCCCGCGGAACGCCATGTCAGCCATGGCCGCCCGATGAATGGATTCCACGTCCTGCATGGACGGCTTGTCGGGTCGCGGTCCCGAAGGGACCACCACGACGCGGTCGAACTGCCGGCTGAGCGCTTCGGCGATCGCTCGGTGGTGCCGACCGGGCGGATTGAACGCGCCGCCGAACACGGCGATGGAGGGACACATCGTAGACCTCCCCGCGGATGGCAAAATGAGATGCTTCCATTTCAGCACAAAGTCGGGTCGGGCACAACTGGGGGTTGCGGTGAGGGCGGCGCCGAAGCGCGAACACCGCAGGGTCGGTCCGTCGCCGGCCCGCGGTACAGACCGGCGTGTCGGCAGATGGCGAGGATGTCCGGGGCGATGAAGCGGCACAGCGCCGCATCGCCGGCCCCGGCGACCGCCAGCGCGCGGATCCGGGTGGCGGAGATGTCCCGCACCGCAGCGGGCACCCGAATCCGCCCGGCGGCGTCGCCCGACCGGCCGAACACCATCACTTGGCGGCGCAACCGGGCGAGGCGGCCGGCATCAGCCGCCGTCCACGGCAGTCCGAGCCGGGCGTAGTACTCCGAAGAGCGGAGCAACCGCTGCCACGTGTCGTCGCCCATGGCGAAGATGATCGCCGCGTCGGAGAAGAGCGCCGCCAGCTCGTCGGCCAGCCGCACGAACAACGCCTCGTGTGTCACACCGCCCAGGACGCGGCCGCCGCACCGCTCCGAGAACCGGTCGATCATGGTCAGGCGTTGGGAGAAGGTGGCGTTGGCCGGCCAGACGGGGTGCTTGTCGAAATGGCGGAACGGCACCAGCAGCAGGACGCGGTCGCACCGCCGGAGGAGGTGGCGCACCATCCACTCGTGCCCGCGGTGCAGCGGGTCGAACGACCCGACGATCACACCCAGGGTCCGTGTCCGCCGGGCGTCCTCGGTCAGGTTGGCGATGGTCACGCGGCTCATGGCTCATCCCGCGAGGCGATAGTCCCGACTGATGGTCCCGTCGCTGAACAGATTGAGGCACCACAGGGTGGAACGCGCGAAGTCCCAGACGGTCACCTCGAGTCCGTCCATGTCAAAGACGGGATTGCCGGCGAACATCCGGACCGGTGTGCAGCCCGGGAAGAAGTCCTCGGGTTGTGTCTCGCCGTACAGTCGGCGGAGGACCAGACGCCGAACGGCCAGTTCGCGGCAGCGACTGATGATCTCGGGGATCTCCCGCCGGTTGTCCTGGGTGACGAGCGTGGAGATCTTGACGGGAATCACTGCCTGGCGCAGGATGGCCGCCAGGTCCGGCCCGCCGTCGCAGCCGGTCATGCGGCGGATCGTTTCCGGCCGAAACGACGGGACCGAGATCGTGGCCCGGTCGTAGCGGTTGAACACGTCGATCTTGGCCCGGGCCAGCCGGCCGTTGGTGTGCAGCGACACCCGCACACCCGGCAGGCGGTCACGCAGCCGGTCCAGGAGGGCGGCCTCGTGTGGGTAGAGCTGGGGGTCGGTGTTGGTGCCGGTGAGTGAGATCTCCCGGATCCCCTCGCGGACCAGCAGGGCCAGGAAGGGCTCGAGATTGAGTGGGGGGAAACGGTCAAGATTGTCCGGCAGCGCCCGGGCGGCCAGTGCGCGGCCGATGCAGTGGGGGCACCGCTGGTTGCAGGGCCCGGTCAGGAGGATGTTGGCGAAGCGGTTCATGATCATCCCTCCCCCAAGCCGAGCAGATGGGCCTGGACGCGCGGCGAGTAGAAGAGGGCGATGACGCCGTTGAACGCGTCGACGCCGGCCGGGGTCAGCCGCAGGAAAGGTCCGTGGTACTCCATCAGGCCGCGCGCGAGCACGAAGGCGACCGCTTCGGGGAAGCATGTTTCGAGGGGGCGCCCGAAGGCGCGCCGGAACGCGGCGCGGTGGATTTGGCCGAAATAGAACGAGACGGCGATCATCTTGGCCATGCCTTCGCTGGGCGGGAGATGGTAGAGGTCCTGCAGCGGCAGCCGGCCGGCGGCGACGGCGTCCAGGTAGGTTCCCATCGTCTTCGTGGCGGCGCCGAGGTTGTATCCCAGAACGGTGTTGGTGAAGGTCTGGGCGCCGAGCCCCAAGCCCAGATAAGGCGTGCTCCAGACCACGCGCTCGGTGAGGTAGCGGCTGGTACCGGGGTCATCCGGGATCCGACTGAAGGCGTTCTTGCCCGGATTGGCGGCGTAGCCCGCCGCCAGCAGCAGTTCGCGGGCGGCGTGGTACATCGCGTTGATGTGGTTCAGGTCCACCTGTCCGGCTTCACCGGCGATGCGGGTGCCCTTGTAGCGCATGCGGTACAGCGTGATGTAGTCAGGGGCCAAGTCGATGGTGTACCGGATACTGGCCGCGAAATCGTCGACGGTCTGGTGGGCGAAGCCGTACATGAGGTCGATGTTGAAAGCCCGATACCCGGCCCGGCGGATGTGGTCGGCGGCGAGCCGGTTGTCGCCCGCCTGATCGCGCCCGTAGACGCGCAGGAGTTTGGAACTCACCGTCTGCAGGCCCATACTGATGCGCTCGAATCCCAAGGCGCGCACCGCCGCCAACCGGTCGGGATCCATGGCGGCGATCTTGGGGGTTGTCTCGATGCTCATGGCGAAACCGGCGGCCAGCGGAAACGTCCTGAGGATCCGGTCCAGCACGGCGCCGATCCGTTCCGGCCGGACCAGCAGGGGCGTGCCG
The DNA here is from genome assembly GCA_012517875.1 of Acidobacteriota bacterium. Classification (NCBI taxonomy): domain Bacteria; kingdom Pseudomonadati; phylum Acidobacteriota; species Acidobacteriota bacterium. The sequence continues at coordinate 7,634 of JAAYUB010000054.1, forward strand.
CCGCCCATGTCCAGGCCGGCCAGTTCGTGGGCGCCTGGATCCAGAAGATCATGGTACAGCTCGACCTCCCGCTCCAGCGCGGCGAAGTAGGCCGCTTCGGCCGCTTCGTCGTGCTGCTCGAGCACGGTGTATTCGCAGAACGCGCAGCGCCGCTCGCAGAAGGGAACGTGGATGTAGAGGCAGAGGCGCGGCCCGGCGAGCGCCCGGCGTAGCAGATCCCGGTGCCGCTCTGGATCCTGGCGGAAGGGCCAGATGGTCTTCCGATGGGCGATGGGATAGGCGGTGTTCGCCAGGTGGTGGTGCCGCAGCCCGGCGGCGAAGACGACGGCCGGATCGGGACGCGCCAATTCGGTCTCGGGCATCCAAAGCAGGGGGGGCTCGTTGCCCGCGGAACGCGGTGGTTCCGTCCGATCGCTCTGGGTGTGGGCGGTGGTGAGGGGCATCTCGGCCTCCTTTGTAGTTTTATTATATTTCAATATAAGTAGTTTGTGAAGGTGAAATTTATTTCATCCGATAAAACAAAACTGATCAAAAATCGAATATTTAGTTGTTATATAGAGATATAAATCGGCGCGGATTGAATGACGTGAAGGGGTTGACCGCTCAGCTGGTTTTATATAAAATTAACAAAAACTGAGGAGTAGAGGGCGCAGATGAGCCGAAATGTGCTGGAGCGGCCCGTTGTGGCGGTGGATGTGGTGGCGCTGCGAGCCGGTGGCGGGCGGCTGGAGGTGCTCCTGATCCGGCGGGCGGAAGAGCCGTTCGCCGGCGCCGAGGCCCTGCCGGGGGTGGCCCTGCGGGCGGACGAAACGCTGGAGTCCGCAGCCGTCCGGGCGCTCGTGGAAAAAGCGGCGTGCGCCACGCCTGCGGCCGAGGACCTGTACATGGAGCAGCTGGCCACCTTCGGCGCCCTGTACCGTGATCCGCGCGGCCGCACCGTGAGTATCGCCTACTTGGCGCTGGCGCGCGAGGGCGAGCTGACGCCGGTCCGCGGCCGCTGGACGGCGGCGACCGGCCGCGCCACCCGGGCGCTGCCGTTCGATCATGAGACGATCGTGGCCGCCGCCGTATCCCGGTTGAAGGGAAAACTTCGCTATACCAACATCGCCCGGCACCTGCTGCCGCCGGAGTTCCGGATCGAGGAACTGCAGGCGGTCTATGAAGCGGTGCTGGGTTGGAAGGTGAACCGGACCAATTTCCGCAGCTTGATGCTGCAGCGCGGGCTCATCGAGCGCGTGAGAATTCTGGCTGAAGCGGTGGGCCGGAGGGGAGGGCGTCCGCCCCATCTGTACCGGTTTACGGGGGAACGCGTCGCCGCGGAGGACCGGGATTTCCTTTAGCCGGCTGGCCCGAACGCTCAGCACCCGCGAACTCCGGTCAGCCGCCACGAACTTGCGGGTGACGAATCGTCAATCGGCCGAAGTCACTCAGCGACGACCGGCGGCTGGACCGCTTTAAGGCGTCCGTCGTTGAGCAGGACAGTGCGGGCCTTGGCCAGATCGATGCGCCGATCGTTGAGCTTTTTCTGCTTGTCGTACATCTCGGACTGCTTGTCGGCCAGATCCTTCAGCGCCTGGGAAACGGTCTCCTCGGCCAGGAACGCGGACCGGGCGGCGGTGACCGCACCGGCATCCCCGGCGGGCAGGGCCGCCCAGGTGCCCCGCTTTTGCGCCAGATCCTGATCCGCCTGACCGGCGGCGCGGCAGGCGCTGGCGAGCACCTGTTGAGCCTTGGCCAGATTGAGCGCCGCCTCGCGCACGGACTTGAGCTTCTCCAGGAAATCCTGGACGAGTTCGTGTTCCTTCTTTTGGGTTTCCAGCGCGGCCTTGTCGGCGTCGCGCTTTTCCTTTTTGGCGGCGTCAATCTGCAGCTTGAGGCCGTCGATATCCAGCTTCTGCAACTTGATCCAGCCCTCCGCTTCGATCACCTGCGCGTTGCAGGCGGCGACCGCCTGCTCGGCCTTCTGGCGATCCTCGTCGGCGCGGATCAGATCCGCCTGGATGGCATCGGCAGTGCGGGCCGGGATGATGGGCATGATGATCAGCGCCTCATAAAATTTGGCTGACGCCGGCTCTGCCGGTTTCGCCTCCTGACCCGCGATGAGACCGCCGCACAGCATGACCGATGCAATCGCCATGCACGCCGCCAGGATCCTGCATCCGTCCATCGAAAACCTCCTTGCCGATCCGATCGCCTGTTGAGTGCAAGCGTATTGTATGCGAAACGGGAAAAAAAATCACGCCGCCCCTGCGGGTTGGAACCCCCTTGACATTCCGTTCGATCCCTTTACAGTGGCAGACAGACCAGTTTCCGTCTGAAATATCGCTCGCGGGGCGATGAACAACAGGTAACCATCCGGCATCGATAGCGGCGGAGCGGCGATTCCGTTGGCCGGATGGAATGATGATCGGCTTCCACCATGAGGAGGTGTGGCATGCACAATGGACGTACCGTTGCACTGGCTGTGTTTCTGGAACTCGTGGCCGCGCTGGCGCCCGTGGCACTCGGCGTGCCGAGCGGTGACGGAGCCCCCGTGCCGGCCGCCGTCACCGCGGAGAAGGTGGCGCTGTTCAAGGACGGCACCGCATTTCTAATCTCCGGTACTACCCTGCCTGCGGGTGCCGCCACCGTTGCGTTGGGCCCGCTGCCGGTGCCCGTGCACGGGACGTTCTGGGTGAGCTACGGTCCTGAGGTCGTCCTCCGCCGCCTCGTGGCGGCACAGGAAGAGACGGCGGTTCCCGTCGCGGCGGTCAACCTGGCCCAGCTTCTCCAGGCCAATGCGGGCCGCCTGGTGACGCTGCGCGTGGGCTCCGGCGAGCGGGATGTCGTGACCGGAACGGTGCTGGCCGCGCCGCCGTTCCCGGGGGAATCATCTGCGCCCAATATCCCGGATGGCCGCTCCGGCGATGATGGTGCAGACCCGCCTCAATTGGTGGTCACGGGGATGGACATGATCACCCTTCAGACCGAAGCCGGCCTGATAGCCCTGTCTGCCGGCTCGATTGTTCGGGTTGAGTTCGACGGGACCGAGGTCACGCGGATGACTGGGGTGCCGCAGAAACGCCCCGGCCTCCGACTGGAGCTGGAGCGGCCGGCAGGGGGCAGCCGGGTAACCGTGAGCTGCCTGGCTCGCGGCGCCGCCTGGGCGCCCGCCTACCGCATCGACCTCACCGATCCGCAGACCGCCCGCTTCAGCGCCCACGCGGTGGTGATCAACGAACTGGCGGACTGGCATCGCATTCAACTGGAACTGATCACCGGCTTTCCCAACATACGGTTCGGGCACGTGTCCAGCCCCATCGCCATGGTGCAACGCCTGCAGGGATTCCTTGCGGCACTCGGCGGCGGGGCGGCGGGCGGCCGCCGGTCCGATGTCATGACCCAGCAGGCCATGCTGGCAAACGTCGCGGAATTCGACGCCGCGCCGCTGCCGGAGATCGCGTACGCCGGCGTGGCTGAGGGGACGGCGGTGGAGGATCTGTTCCTGTACCCGGTACCCGATTTTAGCCTGAAACGGGGCGAAACGGCTTGGGTGCCGCTGTTCACCGCGGCCATGCCGTACCGGCACGTCTACACCTGGCGGATCGATGACTACATCGACCCGGACGACCGCTACCGCGACGCCGCGGAGAGGGCGAACGAGGCCGGGGAGGTGTGGCATTGCTGCCGCTTGAAAAACACCCTGACCATGCCCCTCACCACGGCGGCGGCGGAGTTCGTCGCCAGCGGCGCCTTCACCGGCCAGGACATCTGTCACTACACCGCACCGGGCGCCGAGACCACAATCCGGATCAACCGGGCGATGAATGTGTTGGCGGAGCAGGCCGAGGTGGAGGTGGCGCGCACACGCGACGCCGCGACATTCCATGGCTATTCGTACGACCGGGTGAAGGTGCGCGGCGAATTGAAGCTGCGCAGCCGGCTGGAGCGGGCGGTGAAGCTCGAGGTTGTCAAGGAGCTGTCGGGCGATGTGCTTGAGGCGTCCCCCCAGGCAAAGGACGTCGTCACGGCCAAGGGTCTGAAGCAGGTCAATCCGAAGCACGTCCTCACCTGGGAGCCCGAAGTGCCGCCGGGCGGGGAACTGAAACTGGTGTACGTGTATGACGTGTTCATTCGAAACTGAAGGAGGCAAGCCATGCCACGCGTGATCGGGATCGGCGGCATCTTTTTCAAGGCGAAGGACCCGACGGCCCTGCGCGAATGGTACCGCAGCCATCTCGGCCTGGATATCCAGGCATGGGGGGCGTGGTGTTTGACGGACCCACATCGGCCGGCGCCACGGTTTGGAATATCTTCGAGACGGGTTCCGACTACTTCGACCCCAGCCCCGCCGCATTCATGGTCAACTACCGCGTGGCCGACCTCGACGCCGTCCTGGCCGCTCTGCGGGCGGAAGGGTGTGCAGTCGACGACCGGACCGAGGAGTCGGAATTCGGCAAGTTCGGCTGGGTGACGGACCCGGAGGGACACCGCGTTGAACTCTGGCAGCCGCCCCCCGGCGGCATTCCGGATTGAGGCGCTCTGTCTTCGCACCACATCGCCTGGATGGAGGCGACTGAGCCGTCCAAGCAGGCGAGCGGAACGCTTACGTCGGGATTCGGCGCAGGTGCTCCTTGTGGGCGTAGCAGTAGAGACAGCCGTGGGCGCAGGCGCCTCCCAGCGCCTGGCGCTTGGCGATGACGCAGCGGCACCCCGGCCGCTGCCGTCCCGGAGCGATCCGCTTGAAGCGCTCCACGCCGATGGCCGCGAGCAGCGCGTCGTCCACGCAGCCGGTGTGCTCGGCCCCCGCCACCTGGTAGGGCATCCCGCAGAACGAGACGCAGCCGGCGAAATCGGGCCGGGTCCGCAGCAACTCGCTGAGCCACCATTCGGCCAGCTCCGGCTCCGGATAGACGGCCCGCCCCGACTTGCGGGTGTAACGGTCCCGGTCGATTCCCAGCTTGTGGAACAAGGTGTCGTGCCCTTTGTAAAACTGGATGATGGACGTGATGGTGCGCACCGGCGCGGCGATGCCGGCGAGCACCGCGGTGGCGCGGCGCAACCCCTCGGCGGTGGGGATGCCGGGGTCCACCCGCAGCCGCAGCCGTTCGATGCCCATGGCATCCGCCATCCGGTTGAAATGCGCCACCATGGTTTTCGGCGGCGCCACGCCCGGCTCCAGCCAGGTGCCGCCCCAGCCGGTGATGGTGAGCCCGAGGGCCACCCGCGGGTGGTCCCAGAAGAAATCCACGGGGACGAGGTTCTTCGAGTAGACCACGAGCGGCTGGCCGGATTCGGCCACTGCGGCCACCGCCGGCCAGTGGAAGAACGGGTCCGATGTTTCCGTGACCCAGACGAATTCGGTGATTGTGTTGTCCATGATGTCCCCCTTAGTATAGCAATCAAACCCGAATTTTCAGCCTGGCTCGAGAAGGTGTTTGGCCGGTCGTCCGTAAGAATCACCGGAATGAAATAAACGAGCAGCCTTCCATGAAGAAACCCTGGATCATCGGTTCGTTGGCGGTGATGCTGAGCGCAGGCGCCTGGGCCGCCACCGCGGAGCCGAACGCGGCGCGGCACGTGCCCACAGTGGACGAGCTGCTGCAGCTACGCGTGCCGCGCCTGGTTGAAATCTCGCCCGACGGCCGTTGGGTGGCCTACTCGGTGCTGACTCCCGACTTCAAGAAGGACGCGTTCCCGCCGCAGATCTGGTTGGCGGAGACGGCCACCGGCCGCACCTTCCAGCTCACCCGCGGCGACGACGGCGCCGGCAACCCGAAATGGTCACCGGACGGGCGCTGGCTGGCGTTCGTGTCGGGCCGGGACGGCGGCAAGAACCAGCTGTTTCTCATCAGCCCGGCAGGGGGGAGGCAGTGCGGATCACCGATGCCAGAGATGGCGGCGGTGATTACGCGTGGTCGCCGGATGGTCGCCAGATCGCCTTCCTCGCCGAAGAGCCGGAGGCGCCGGCGGACAAGGACCGAACGGAGCACCTGGGCGACTTCCGGGTGGTCCGCAGCGACTACCGCCACACCCATCTCTGGACGATCGGCGTGGCGAAGGCGCTGGAAACGCCCGCCGCCGGCGTGCAGCGGACGAAGGGGCGCGATTTCAGCGTGGGCGACTTCGCCTGGTCGCCCGACGGCACCCGGATCGCCTTCAGCGCCACGGTGAATCCCGACCTGGTGCAAAGCGCCAGCGCGGACATCTACCTGCTGAACCTGGCGGACGACATGGTGACGAAGATCGTGGACCAGCCCGGCCCTGACACGTCGCCGGTCTGGTCCCCCGACGGCACCCGGATCGCCTTTGCCTCGGCCATGGGCAACCCGCGGTACTACGCGCTCAACACGCGGTTGGCGGTGGTGCCGGCCGGCGGCGGCGCCCCCGTGTCGCTCACGGACGCCTTCGATGAGAACCCGCGCCTGATGGCCTGGAAAACGGACGGCATCTATTTCTCGGCGTTGCAGCGCACCGCCATGCACCTGTTCCGGGTGCGCCCCGAAGACAGACGGATCGACCGGGTGTCAGAGCCCGACGGCCTGCTGGCCGGCGCCTTCAGTCTGACGCGGGACGGCCGCACCGTGGCGTTCCTCGCCGGCGCCCCCGACGCTCTGCCCGAAGTGTTCGTGGCCGCGACCGCTCCGTTCGCGCCGCGCCGCCTCACCGACTTCAACGCCCGGACGGCCAATTTCATCCTGGGCTCCCGTGAGCTCATGACTTGGACCAGTCGGGACGGCGAGCCCATCGAGGGCGTGCGCATCAAGCCGGCCGATTTCGACCCGGCCAAACGGTATGCCCTGCTCTGCGTCATCCACGGCGGGCCCACCGGCATCGACCGGCCGGTGCTCCTCCAGCCCGACACCCGCTACTACCCGGCGGACATCTGGGCGGCGCGCGGCGCCCTGGTCCTGAAGGTGAACTACCGCGGCAGCGCCGGCTACGGCGAGCGGTTCCGCACGCTCAACCTGCGCAACCTCGGCGTGGGGGACGCCTGGGACGTGCTCGCGGGCGTGGACCACCTGGTGGCGCAGGGCTGGGTGGATCCCCGGCGGGTGGGCTGCATGGGCTGGAGCCAGGGCGGCTACATTTCGGCGTTCCTCACCACGTCCTCGGACCGTTTCGCCGCCATC